>WRCZ01000169.1 GCA_009783685.1 Actinomycetes bacterium | reverse complement strand
CTTCGTCCAAGGAGCGCAGCGCTTCAAGCGATACCCCCGTGAGATCGACGAGTTCGGACTCGACGGCGGGCATCGACTGCTCCATGACTCGCTCTGCCCCTTCCCCCGTTGCGAACGTGCGTCGGTCCACCCCCTGTCATGATGGCCCAGCCGACGGCGTGCCGAAACGTTGCGTGCCGCAGGAGCGCGATATCCGGTCAGCCGAACCGCCTCCCCAACTCCCCGGCCTCGCGGTCCATCCGGGCCACCGCGGTGGATTCTCCCTCCATCATCCGTACCGCGTCGAGCAGTTGGTCCAAGGCGCCGGGATAGCGAAGGCACGTCCGCACGATCCCGTACACGTCCGCCCGAAGGGCCGGACTGCGCGGGCTGTTGGCGGCGATCTCGGGACGGATGCCGTCCAGGACCAGCCCCAGGGAGGCGGAGTCGCGCAGCGCCGGCACTTCGGTCAACGCCTCCACCAGCGCGTGCAGTTCGCGCAGCGGCAGGTCGTCCGGGAGGGCGGCGAGGCTCGGCGGGGTCCGGCCCGCCCCGCGGCGCACCGCGGGGGCGGGCGCGGGAAGCAGCGCTTCGGGGCCGGGCAGTCCGGCGTGGCGGCGCAGCAACTCGCCCTGGGACGGCGTCAGAAGCCGGTGCCAGCAGTCCGCGCGGGTGGCGGCCAGCCGGCCGAGGCCGTCGCCGGTGTGGTGGGCGCTGACCACCCCGATCAGGGCCGGGCCGTGCCAGAGGGCGGCGCCCGACATGCCCTCCCACGGCGAGTGCCGCGGGTCCGGGTCCGCGGCAGGCGGGGTGACGGCGAGTTCGAGGGTGCCCTCGCGGCGGTTGGACAGCACCGAGACGGTGCCGGTCGCATGGCAGGAGTCCCGGTACTGCGCGAGCGCGGCGTCGCCGGACGGGCTCCCGCGGTCGCGCCGCAGCTTGAAGCGGGGGAAGCCCATGGCGCTGCACCGCAGGACCAGGTCGGCCTCCGGCACGTGGCCGTACAGCGGGAACTCCGTCGGCGGGCCCGGCGGCACCGCACCGGTGATCTCCAGCAGCGCCACGTCCGCCGAGGCGGCGGCGAGCAGTACCCGCGCCGCCGCCGTCCACTCGCCCTGCCGATCGGCGTCGAAGCGGACGCGGACGGCGACGGGCCCCTCGCCGTCCACGACGTGCGCGGCGGTCAGCACCCCGCGCTCACCGACCCGGTAGCCGGAGCCGCGCCGCCCGGCGGCCCGCCCGTCCGGCATCGACACCAGGACCTCCGCGACGCGTGCCGGATCCAGCCCGCCGGACGGAGCGGCGGTGCGGCCCGGCGCCGGGTCAGCGCTCACCGTCTTCCGTGTCACCGCTGACCCAGGGCCGGCCGCCGCTGCTGCGGATCCGCGGGTCCAGCGTCAGTTTGATGCGGTGGGTCTCGCTGCTGCCGGCCCGGGCCTCACCACCGGCGTCCAGCACCCAGAAGCGGACCTTCGCCCCGGCCGTGGCGGCCCGCTCCACGACCACGGCGGCCTCCAGCTCCACCGGCCCCAGCTCGAACCGCAGCTCCTCGTCCGCCCCCGCGGACACCGCTGTGGTCAGCTCTCTGCGCAACTGCTCGATCAGGTCGGCGAGTTCAATCACGCCAGTCCCCTACCCCCACCCCGGTACGGGCACTCGCCCCCGGGGGCGGTGCGGTTGCCGGTGCTGTGACCGGATGGCTCACCGTGATCGGAAGGCGGCTCGTGGGACGAGCCCACGCGAAACGGCTGGTATTACTGGAGCATGCAGGAAGAGACCGCACGCTCCGCGATCGACACGTTCATCTCCGCGTTCAACGCCTCGAACGACAGCTATGTGACTGCCCTGCTCTCCCAGGCCCTGACCTCGGACGTGGTCTTCTGGGGACCGTTGGGTCGCAGCGAAGGAATCGCGGCGGTCGAGCGGTTCGTGCTGGACATCCGGCGCCACCCGGCGGGGACCGGCACGATGGTGCGCTGCTCGGCGGTGGACATGCCTGACGAATGGGCCCGGTACCAGTGGGTCTTCACCATGCCTGACGGAGGCCCCCGCCTGGCGGGAACGGACGTCGTCCATCTGCGACGGAGCCTCATCGACCAGGTCATCGTCTTCGCCGGGGAGATCGAGCCGTCCGCCTCCTGAGCCGTCCTTGCGTCGCTGTCCTTCTCCTGAACAGCCCCTGCGGCGTTCGGGAGCTGCGGTTCGCGGTGGGTCAGGCTGCGGGCCCGATCACCGGCACCCGGTTCCCGCCCGCCGAGGCGAGCAGCATCATCGCGCGCCGGGTAGCGCACCGAACTCGCGCTACCCGGCGCACGATCTGCCGCGGTCAGCGCACTAGCGTTGCGTGCCGGCGGCCGGGGCCTGCACCTGGCTCCAGGCGCCGGACGGCGTCAGGGCGGTCGAGCCGGGCACGGGCGTGCCGTTCGCCGTCACCGACAGGTGGGCGAGGTCGACGCCGCGGCCCTCGTAGACCGGGTCGGTGGTGTAGCGCCAGCGGAGCTGGAAGGGCCCGGCCTGCTGCGGGAGTTCGGCGTGCGCGTGCCACCAGGCGCGCACCGCCTGCCCGGACAGGGCGGTCGGGGCGCCGGACGGCGCTCCCGTGCCCGTCACGGTGAGCGGCAGCGCGTGCCAGGTGCTGCCGCCGTCGGTGGAGTCCTCGACGGAGAGCAGGTCGGTCGACTCGGTGTTGACGAACGCGGAGAAGTCGACGTCGACCGGGGCCGAGGCGGTCAGCGGGCCGCTGGTCAGGGTGCTGGTGGTGCCGCCGCCCTGACCGGAGTACCACAGGGGTCCGCCACCGGGCGCCGCCACCGGCATCGCCTGCGCCAGGGCCTCGCCGATGGCGCGGCGCGGCGGGTTGGTGGAGGGCGTGTTGCGGGTCGGGTGCACCCGGTTGCTCAGCAGGATCGCGAAGGACCGCGACTGCGGGTCGATGACGAGCGAGGTGCCGGTGTAGCCGGTGTGGCCCAGCGTCTGCGGGCCGGACAGGCCGCCCATGTACCAGATCTGGTCCAGCTCGAAGCCCAGACCGTGGGAGTCGGAGGGGAAGGCCTGGTTGAAGTTCTGCTCCATCAGCCGGACGCTGTTCTCGCTGAGGATGCGGTGGCCCTTGTAGATGCCGCCGTTGAGGACGGTCTGGGCGAGCACGGCGAGGTCGTCGGCGGTGGAGAACACGCCGGCGTGGCCGGCCACGCCGCCCAGCGACCAGGCGTTCTCGTCGTGCACCTGTCCCCACACCAGGCCGCGGGCCGGGCTGGTCTGGTACTCGGTGGCGGCGATCCGGGGCTTCTTGTCCGCCGGCGGGTTGTAGCCGGTGTCGGTCATGTGCAGCGGGGCCGTGATGCCGTCGCGGACCAGGACGTCCAGCGGCTTGCCGGTCACCTTCTGCAGGACCAGCTGCATGCTGAGCATGTTCAGGTCGGAGTACAGGTAGGTGGTGCCCGGCGGGTTGATCGGCTCGGCGTCCAGGATCGCCTTCTCCCGCGACGCGATGTCGGGGTACCCCTGCCACAGGGAGGGCACCGGATCTGCGTCGAACCCCGAGGTGTGGGTGAGGAGTTGCTTGATGGTGATGGCGCCCTTGCCGTTGGCGGCGAACTCCGGCAGATAGTGGGCCACGGGCGTGTCGAGGTCGATCCGGCCCGCCTGCAGCTGCTGCATGGCCACGATCGAGGTGAACAGCTTCGACAGCGACGCCAGGTCGTAGATGGTGTCGGTGCGGGCCGGGATCCACTGGTCCCTGGGGAGTTCGGTGCTGGCGTCGGCGTACTTCAGCGCGTAGCCGCCCTCGCCGCGTTCGACCACCACACCGTCGTGCGCCATCAGCGTGGTGGCGCCGGGGAAGAGGTAGCCGGAGCCGGCGGCCGGGTCCTCCCAGCCGGCCATCTGGCGCTCGAACGCGGCTATCGGCGCCGGATCGAGCCCCGCCTCGCGCGGGGATCCGGGATGCAGCACCGTGCCGGCCGGGGCGAAGCCGCTGTACGGCTGGTCGAAGCGGGCGTGGTGAGCGGCGTGGTCGGCCGGGGCCGCGGCGGCGGCCCCCGACAGCGACAGCGTCAATGAGGTCAGCAGCGCCGCGGCTGCGGTCAGTGCAGGAATCCGCATCGGTACCTCGGGGGTAGAGACCAGAGGGACAGGGGCCGGCGAGGAGCAGGTCGCGGTGCCCGCCGGCTCCGCACGCGAGGGGTTCCGCGGGGGAGGGCCGGTGGTGGTGCGCGAGGGCGGAGCACGGGGCGCGGCCGAAACTTTTTCACCAAGTGCCGGTCAGAATCGGTAAGTTACTGACCGTCGGGTGCCCGGGTCAACCATCCTTCGACTCCATGCGGCCGATCACCTCAGCCCTTCGCGGCCTGCCACTCAGGGGCGAGGACGGCCCACACCTGCTTGTCGTGGCGGGTGCCCCGGTACGGCCATGCCTCGCGCCGCACCCCTTCCAGGGTCATGCCGAGCCGCTTCGCCACCGCGGCGCTGCGCAGGTTGTCGGCCCGGCAGTGCCATTCGGCGCGGTGCAGCCCGCGGCCGGTGAACGCCCAGTCCAGCAGGGCGCCGCAGGCCGGGGTGACCAGGCCCAGTCCCTCGGCCGACGGCTCCAGCCAGCAGCCGATCTCGCAGCAGCCCATGGCGGTCTGGAAGTCGGTGAACATCACCCCGCCGACCAGCGTGTCCTGGTGCCAGATGCCGTAGAGGCGGGCGCCGTCGCGGGCCTGGCGCTCGGCGTACCGCGCGAGGGTGCCCCGCGCCCCCTCCACGTCCGTGGTCACGAACGAGGGCCCCACCCACGGACGGATGTGCTCGCGCGCCCGGTCCATGTGGCGGGCGAACTCCTCGTCGTGCCCGATCTCGAGCGGAGCGAGGCGGGCGCCGTCGCGCAGCGGCAGCGAGAACATGGGACCTCCCGGAATACATAACAAGTGTTTCGTGAATGTACCCTGTGGTCATGCCACGGGCCAAGGGAGATCATGAGGGCCGCCGGCAGGACGTCTCCGAGGCCGTGTGGCAGGTCATGGCCACCCGGGGCTTCGCCGGGCTCACCCTGCGCGCCGTCGCGGCCGAACTGGGGGCGACCACCGGCCTGCTCACGCACTACTTCCCCAGCAAGCGCGCCCTCGTGGAGTACGCACTCGACCTGCTGGAGCAGCGCACCCGCACCGGTGCCCGCCGCCCCGCGGGGCAGGGGCTCGCAGCATTGCGGGAGGCGCTGCTGAACGTCCTGCCGACGACCGGCGCGGCCGTCGACACCAATCGCGTCTGGGTCTCCTCGTGGGACGCGGCTCTCTCCGACCCGGTCCTGACCGAGGACTACGCCGGCAAGTACGCGCGGAGCCGCGCCACCCTGAGCGGGCACGTGGCGCGGGCGCAGGAACGCGGCGAACTGCCCGCGGGGAACCCCGACCGCGTCGCGGCCGGGGCGCACGCCTTCGTCCTCGGGCTGGTCGTGCAGGCGCTCCTCGACCCGGCGGAGTTCCCGCCGCAGCGCCAGGTCGAGTTGCTCGACGACTACCTCACCGGCCTGACGGCCCGGTGAGCGGCGACTCCCCGGTGGCCGGGTGCTACTTCCCGGCCGGTCCGGTGGTCCGTGTGGTGGCCGACAGGGCGGGGGCGTCGGTGAGTTCGGCCGGGGACTCGGGGATGCCGGGTGCCTGGATGCCGATCAGGCGCAGCAGCGGGCCGGCCATGGCGGTGGTGACCAGGGCCATGATGACCATGATCGAGAAGAGCCGGTCGTCGATGACGCCGAGGTCGTGGCCGACGCCCAGGACGACGAGTTCGGTCAGGCCGCGGGTGTTCATCAGGATGCCCAGCGCGCCGGCTTCCTGCCAGGAGATGCCGAAGAGGCGGGCGGGGACGACGGAGCCGATGAACTTGCTCGCCACCGCGACGAGCACGATCAGGCACAGCTCGCCGGCGCCCGCCCAGCCGACGGTCTTGAGGTCGACCGACAGGCCGGTGACGATGAAGTAGACGGGCAGGAGCAGGGTGCTGGCGCGGGCGAGCGGTATCTCGACGGCCTGGCGTATCCGGGGGGCGACGGTGCGCGGCATCACCAGGCCGGCGGCGAACGCGCCCAGGATCGGGTGGATGCCGATCCAGGCGGTGGCGCAGCCGCACAGCAGCGCGAAGGAGCCGGCGAGCAGGAACGCGCGGTTGCCGGCCGTGTCGACCGCCATGTCCGGCCGGTGCTCGCCCGGTTCGTCCTCCCGCGGCCCCGTCTTCCCGGTTCCCGCCGCCCAGCGGGCCAGCAGCGGCCGCACCAGGCCGAAGAGCAGCGCGCCCAGGAGCGCGGCCATCAGCAGCGTGTGCCAGATCTGGCCGGTCCCGTGCGAGCCGGCCACCGCGACGACCACGATCAGCAGGCACCAGGCGATGCCGTCGCCGACCGCCGCGCAGGCCATGGACATCACGCCGACCGGGGTGCGGTCCAGGCCGGTGTCACGCAGGATGCGGGCCAGCACGGGGAAGGCGGTGATCGCCATCGTGGTGCCGAAGTAGAGCACGAACGCGGACGTCGAGGTGTGGCCGCGGTGGTCGGAGGCGAGCGCGAAGGCCAGACCGGCGCCCATCAGGAACGGCACGGCCATCGCCGAGATCGCCGTGGCCGCCACCGCGGAGCGGCCGCTGCGCATCAGCCGGGGGTTCATCTCCCAGCCGGCCAGGAACATGAAGAAGACCAGGCCCAGTTCGGACATCGCGGTGAGCGTGGGGCGCTGGGCCGCCGGGAAGAGGTGGGTGTCCAGGTGGCCGGGGAGTAGCCCCAGCACGCTGGGGCCCAGGATGATGCCGGTGGCGATCTCCCAGATCACCGCGGGCTGGCGGAGCCGCCGGGTGGCCCGGATGAGCGCCGCGCCGGCGATGACCGCGATCGCCACGTCGGCCAGCGCCACGCAGTCGGGCGGAAGGTCTCGGAACCACGCGGACATGGGGACTCCTGCCTGGAGGGAACGGGGAGGTCTGCCGCGGCGGCGGAAGGTCCGCGGTCCGCCGCCGCGTGGACGCGAGGACGGCCGGTGCGGAGTGCCTGCGCGCGCAGACTGAGATGCTGCCCGGTCCGGTGCCCCGCCGGTAACGGCAGTTGGGATGAAAACCCCGGCTCGCGCGCGGCGTCCGATGGTCGGTCGGGACGCGGAATCCGGGCCGAAAGAAGGACCCCGCGGCTCGGCGAGAATTCCTCCTTTCGGAGGTAGCGCCGGCGTCGACCAGCACTCCTCGCAGGTCACTGGCGTGCGGGTCCGCCGTATGGATGAGGCGCTGCTCGTACGAGGTGCGCGGATGCGTTTACGGCGTTACCCGGAATGGTGTCCAGGTCCTTACAAAAGTTTGGCCGACCGGACAGTGGTAATTCGAATGGCTGTGGTTGTAGGGGCAGATGGGCCATGCTAGGGTCAGTTTCCGCTGTAGGCAGCTGAAGTTCGGGGGCTAGCGATGCAGGAGGAAGCCGCCAGAGTTTTTCTGGTGGATTCGAGAGCTGTTTCGAGAGTGGGTCTGAGCGTCCTGCTGGGCCGGGAATCCGGTCTGGACGTGGTCGGCGCCGCTGCCGATCTCGCAAGTGCCCTGTCGAGTCTGGCGAGACTCTCGCCGGACGTCGTCATCATCGACAGCCAGGACCTCGAGCCCTGTTCGTCCGCAGAGATGCGGCTGCTCATCGGCGGCGTTGCCGATGTCAATCCGAAAGTGCTGGCCATCGTGCCGCGGCTGGACCAGGCCGCGCACTGCTGGCAGACGGCGGGGTCGTGGGGGGTGCTGGACAACCGGGCCAGCCCCGAGCGCATCGTCGCCGCCGTCCGCATGATCAGCGCCGGTTACCGGCTGGTCGTGCCGACTTGCGAGGGTGAGGAGCGGAAGGCCGAAGAGCCCGCCGAAGTCGTTCAGGCGGGCTTATCGGAACCGGATCTAGAAGCCAATGGAATAACCCGGAGGGAGCGTGATGTTCTTGAACTCATCATCCGCGGATATTCCAACGCGGAGATTTCAGAAGCGCTTTTCCTGAGTGAAAGCACGGTTAAGTCTCATGTTCAGCGCATGTTGGAGAAACTCGCACTGCGGAACCGGGTGCACGCCGTCATCTATGCGTACGAGAAGGGAATCGTGCGGGCCGGCGGCAATGTCCGTTCAGCGTCATGAGGGATCTGCCTGCAGCGACTCCATGAGCAGGCGGCGGTTCGTCTTGCCATTGTCGGTGCGCGGAAGTTCGCCCACCAGACTCATGGAATCCAGCAGCATGTAGGACGGAAGTCGCTCCGAGCTCCACCTCTTGAGATCCAGGAGGTCGGGCTCGGAGTGCGGTCCCGGGACCACCACGGCGTGCAGCCGGGCGTCCATTCCCTCCCCGAGCACCAGCACCGCCACCTCGCGCACGTGCGGATGAAGGCCCAACGCGGCCTCGATCTCGCCGAGTTCCACCCGGTTCCCGCGCACCTTCACCATGTGGTCGCGCCGGCCCAGGTACTCCAGCAGCCCCTCGCCGTCCGGCTCGACCAGGTCGCCGGTGGCGTACGGGCCCCGCTGCGGCGGCCGGCCCCAGTAGCCGAGCATCACCGTCGGCCCGGACACCAGCAGTTCGCGCCCGCGCCGTCCCGGCTCCGCCTCGCCGAAGTGCAGCGTGTCCCCCGAGCAGGCGGTGCCGATGGGCAGCGCGCGCCCGCTCGCCAGGTCGGCGTCGCGCACCTCATGGGAGGTGCAGACGTTCGTCTCGGTGGGGCCGTACCAGTTGAACAGCCGCACCTGCGGCCAGGCACCGTGCAGCAGGCGCAGCTGCGCCACCGGGAACGGCTCGCCGGCGAAGACGCACACCCGCAGGGCCGGCGGCGCGGGCCGCTCCAGCAGGCCGCCACGGGACATCATCAACGTGAGCGCGGAGGGCACCGAATACCAGACGGTCAGCTCGTGGTCCGCGACGAACCGCAGCAACTGCGGTGGCGCGTAGGCGAGATGCTCCGGCACCAGATGGACGCTCGCCCCGGTCAGGAAGGCCGCGTACAGGTCGAAGACCGACAGGTCGAAGTTGAAGGGCGCGTGGTTGGAGAGCCGGTCGTGCGGCCCGATCCCCAGCTCGTCGACCGCCCACCGCACGAACGCCAGCGCATTGCGGTGGCTCAGGCACACCCCCTTCGGCTCCCCGGTGGAACCGGAGGTGAACAGCAGGTACGCCGCGTCGTCCGGCGACCCGGTCACCGGCGCGGGCACCGGCACGCCCTCGGCGCCGGCGAGCAACTCCTCGAAGGTCGTGCACGCGGGGGCCTGGCCGCCGGGCTCCGCCGCGGTCTCGGCGCCGTCCTTGTCGGTGACCACCAGCGCGGCGGTGCAGGCCGCGGCGATCCGGGCCAGCCGCGAGGGCGGGTTGGCGGCGGACACCGGCACGTACAGCACGCCCGCCCGCAGGCAGCCCTGCATCAGCGCCACCACGTGCAGGCTCTTGGGGGACCACAGCACCACCCGGTCACCGGGGCGCACCCCGCGGGCGGTGAGCGCGGCGGCGTAGCGGCCGGCCAGCTCGTCGAGGGCGGCGTAGTCCAGCCGCCCGTCCGGGGCGTCCACGGCCAGGGCGCGCGGCGTCCTGCGGGCCGCGTCGACGACGGGTTCGTACAGCCTCACAGTCCCAGCTCCTTCGCCGCGATCTCCTTCTGCATCTCCGAGGTGCCCGAGAACAGCACGGCGGGCACCGAGTCGCGCAGCGCGGCCTCGATGCCGTGGTCGGCGAGGTAGCCGCGCCCCCCGAACACCCGTACCGCGTCCAGCGCGCCGGCCAGCGCCGCCTCGGAGACGGCGAGTTTGGCCAGCGCCACGGGCAGCACCGCGCGGCCCCCGGAGTCCATCGCGGCGCAGGCCCGGTACAGCAGCAGCCGGGCGCTCTCCAGCCGCAGCTTCATGTCCACGATGCGGTGCGAGACCGCCTGGAACGAGCCGATCGGACGGCCCGACTGGCGGCGCTCGCGGGCGAAGTCGGTGCACCGCGTGACCAGCCGGTCCAGCAGGCCGACGTACCCGGCGAACAGGCAGGCCCGCTCCCAGCCCATGGACGCCTGGAAGATCGCCGCGCCGGCCCCCTCCTGCCCCAGCACCTGGTCGTCCGGCACGAAGCAGTCCTCGAAGTCGACGGTGCCGGCCCGGCAGGACCACAGGCCCATCTTGTCGAAGGGCTCGCTCCTGCGGACACCGGGCGCGGTCGCGTCCACCACGAAGGCGGTCTGCCCGAGGTGGCCCAGGTCCGGGTCGCTGGTCGCGTAGGTGACCAGGACGTCGCAGACCGGGCCGTTGCTCACGAAGCTCTTGGTGCCGTCGAGCCGCCAGCCGCCGGGCACCCGGCGGGCCCGCACCTTCAGCCGGGAGACGTCGGACCCGGAGTCCGGCTCGGTCATCGCGTTGCCCGCGACGGCCGTCCCCGAGGCCAGGTCCGGCAGCCAGCCCTTGCGGACCGCCTCGGAGCCGTACTCGGCGATCGGCACCGCGCAGGCGAACTGGTGGGCGCCGGCGGCGAAGACCAGGCCGGTGTCGGTGCACGCGCGCCCGAATGCCTCGATCACCAGCGCGGTGTCCAGCGCACCGAGCCCGCCGCCCCCGTACTCCGCCGGCAGGCAGGTGCCCAGCAGGCCCAGCCCGCCCATGGTGCGCCAGTCCTCGCGGGCGAAGACGTCTCGCGGACGCCCGGCGGGGAACGCCCCGGCG
>WRCZ01000168.1 GCA_009783685.1 Actinomycetes bacterium | reverse complement strand
TGACGAGGGGTGCGAGCCGGGGCGCAGGCTGTTCCGCGGGGTGAGGCGCGGCGCCGTCGGGGGCGGGCGCACGGGGTGAACCGCGCATTCCGGGACCGCCGGAAGATCACGGACAGACTGTCCGTACGCTTGTCCGATGATCGAGGGACCGAGATCGCGCCGTGCCGCCCGCCGGGCCCGGCAGCGCCGCCGGCGCCGGAACACCGCGCTGGCGCTCACCGCCGGGCTGCTCGTCGTCGGCGCCGGGGTCTACCTGGTGGCGGGCCGCGGCGGCGGGTCGGCCGACGCCGCCGACGCGGGCCCCTCGCAGGGCACCGCGGCGCCCGGCGGCACGGCCGCGCCCGCAGGGGTTCCCGCGACCGGGAGGACGCCCTCGCACCCCACCGAGCCGGCCGGCACCCTCACCCTCGCGTTCGCCGGCGACGTCCACTTCACCGAGCGCACCGCGGCGCGGCTCGGCGTCGACCCCGCGCTCGGCCCGATGGCCGCGCCGCTGTCCGCCGCCGACTTCGCCATGGTCAACCTGGAGTCGGCGATCACCACCCGGGGCGTGCCGCAGCCGAAGAAGTACCACTTCAGGACCACCCCGCAGGCCCTCGACGCGCTTCGCCGCTCCGGCATCGACGCGGTCACCATGGCCAACAACCACTCGGTGGACTACGGCGCGCAGGGCCTGGCCGACAGCATCGACGCCAAGCACGCCTCGCCGATACCCGTGGTGGGCATAGGCGCCGACGACACCGAGGCGTACCGCCCGTACACCACCACGATCAACGGCGTGCGGCTCGCGGTCCTCGCCGCCAGCCAGGTGTACGACATCACCAACCAGAACTGGCGCGCGGGGCCGGGCAAACCGGGCATAGCCTCCGCGCTCGACCGGCCCCGGCTGCTGAAGGCGGTCCGCGCCGCACGTGCCCACGCCGACGTCGTGGTCGTGTACCTGCACTGGGGCACCGAGGGCCAGAGCTGCCCGGGACCCGAGCAGAAGTCGATCGCCGCCGACCTGTCCGCGGCCGGCGCCACCGCCGTCGTCGGCACCCACGCGCACGTCATGCTCGGCTCCGGCATGCTCGGGCCGACCTACGTCGCCTACGGCTTCGGCAACTTCCTCTGGTACGGCTCCTCCCCGTACCCGAACTCCGACCAGACCGGCGTGACGACGCTCACCATCACCCACGGCAAGGTCGCCAAGGCCCGGTTCGCCCCGGCGGTGGTGGACGGCCAGGGCGTGCCGGAACCGCAGACCGGCACCGCCGGCCGGACCGTCACCGACCGGTACGACACCCTCCGGGGGTGCACCGGTCTGACGGCCGCCCCGTAATATCGTCGGAGCGCCATCCGGCGGTCGCGGACGCACATTCGTCCGGATTCTGTAACGGCCGGTCCGCGCGGCGGCCTGCGCGGAACCGCGTCCAGGGGACGCCGCATCTATCGTTGCGCGGCCCGGCGCACGCATCAGACCAGCGCACCAGGGGCCGAAGGACCACAGGTGGGGACGGGGAACACACGATGACCGAACAGCGGGGAATACGGGCGCGATTCAGTACTGCGCCGCAGTGGGTGGCCGTGAGCGCGGCCGTCGTCGTGGTCGTCGTCGCCGCGGTGACCACCGCGCTCGTCGCTCCCGGGCCGCAGAGCGGATCCGCGCAGGCCGCCACGCCGGTCGTGCCCGGCGGGCAGCCGGCGACGTCCGCGAGCACCGAAGGGCAGCCCGGCAGTTCCGGGAAGCCGCCGGCCCGCACCGCGAAGCCGCCGGTGGTGCCCGACTCGATCGTGCACGCGACCGAGGCGGCCGGCCCGGCCGTCAACATCACCATCGACGACGGCCCCGACCCGGTGTGGACCCCGAAGGTCCTCCAGGTGCTCAGGCAGCACCACGTGCACGCCACGTTCTGCATGATCGGCCCGCAGGCCGCCGCCCACCCCGACATCGTGCGGCAGGTCGTCGCCGAGGGCCACCGGCTGTGCGACCACACCGTGCACCACGACACGACCATGGACCACAAGCCGTTCGCGTACCAGAAGTCCGAGATCATGAACGCGCTGCAGATGATCGAGACCGCGTCCGGCGGCGCCCGCGTGTACTACTACCGCGCGCCCGGCGGCGCGTTCACCCCGGCCAGCCGCGCGCTCGCCGCGCAGAACGGCATGCGGCCGCTCGGCTGGAACGTCGACACCAAGGACTTCGACCGTCCCGGCGTCGCGGCGATCGTCAACACCGTCAAGAGCGAGATCCACAACGGCCCGACGATCCTCTTCCACGACGGCGGCGGGCAGCGCGCCCAGACGGTCGCCGCCCTGGACCAGACCCTGACCTGGCTCAAGGGGCAGGGCTATGCGTTCAGTTTCCCGAAGGTGAACTGAACTCCCCGGTCGGCACCGGCGAGGACAGCACCGCCTGCATCACCGCCTTGGCGATCGGCGCGGCGTTGCCGCCGCCGGAGATGTCCGCCCGCTGCGCCTCGGCGTCCTCCACCACCACGGCCACCGCCACCGTCGCATGGTCGACGTTCTCCGGCCTGGCGTAGCTGATGAACCAGGCGTACGGCGTACCGGTGTTGGCCAGGCCGTGCTGAGCGGTGCCGGTCTTGCCGCCGACCACCGCCCCCGGGATCGCGGCGTTCCCGCCGGTGCCGTCGGTGACCACCGCCTCCATCAGCGTCTGCAACTGCCGGGCCGTCCTGGCGCTGACCGCCTGGTGCAGCAGCGAAGGGTGGCCGCTGGAGACGGTGATCCCGTTGTGGTTGGTCACCCGGTCCACCAGATACGGCCGCATCAGCTTGCCGCCGTTGCCCACCGCGGCCGCCACCATCGCCATCTGCAGCGGAGTCGCGGTGGTGTCGAACTGCCCGATCGAGGACAGGCCCACCTGGTCGGGGCCCATGCCGGTGTCCACCGTGCTCTTGGCGACACTCGCCGGGATCCGCAGCCGGGTGTCGTTGAAGCCGAACGCCTGCGCCTGGTCGACCACCCCGTGCGGCCCCAGATCGGTGCCGAGCTTGGCGAAGACCGTGTTGCAGGAGATCCGGAACGCGTCGTAGACGCTCGCGTCGCGGCACCCGTCGGACTCGTTCGTCAGGTCCACCAGGGTGCCCTCCAGCCGGTACGGGTCCGGGGAGTTCGTCGGCGCCATCACGTCCCTGACCAGGCCCTGCTGGAGCGCGGCCGCCGCGGTGACCACCTTGAACGTCGAACCGGGCGGGTACGTCTGGCGGATCGCCCGGTCCAGCATCGGCTGGTCCCGGTCCGCGTTCAGCCGCGTCCAGGCCGCCGTCACCCCCGGCCCGCTGCCGGACAGCAGCGACGGGTCGTACGACGGCGACGAGACCAGGGCCAGGATCCGGCCGGTGGCCGGGTCGAGCGCGGCCACCGCGCCCCGGCGCCCGGCCAGCCCCGCGTACGCGGCCCGCTGCGCCGCCGGGTCGATGGTGGTGTCCACGTCGCCGCCGCGCTGCCGGGCCCGGGTCAGCTCGTGCCACAGCGGGGTGGTGTCGAGCGTCGCGCTGGTGCCGGACAGCAGGGCGTCCTCGGTGCCCTCCAGCAGCGTGGCGCCGTAGGTCTGCGAGGCGAAGCCGGTCACCGGCGCGTACAGGGGGCCCTCCAGGTACGTGCGCTCGTACCGCAACTGCCCGAGCGTGGCCCGCGATCCGGTGACCCGCTGCCCGCCCACCAGGATGTTGCCGCGCGGCTGGTGGTACCGCTCGATGGCGATCCGGCGGTTGGCCGGGTTCCCGGTGAACTTCCCGGCCTGCACCACCTGGACGCGGGCCGTGTTCACCAGCACCGCGGCCAGCAGCAGGGCGCAGAAGACGGCGGCGTGCCGCATGCAGCGGTTCACCGCGGCGCCTCCCCGGTACGCGCCGCCGGCGGCACCGGGACGTCGGGGCCCGGGCCGTCCGCGGGGTCGGGCCGGCGGGCCCGGTCGCTGATCCTGATCAGCACCGCCACGATGATCCAGTTGGTCACCACCGACGAACCGCCCTGCGCCAGGAACGGCATCGCCATGCCGGTCAGCGGGATCAGGTCCATCACCCCGCCGGCGATCACGAACACCTGAAGCGCCAGGATCGAGGCGAGCCCCGCGGCCAGCAGCCGCCCGAACGGGTCGCGCAGCGACAGTCCCGCCTTGAAGCCCCGGTTGACCAGCAGCGCGTACAGCAGCAGCAGCGCGCTCAGCCCGACCAGCCCCAACTCCTCGCCGGCGGTGGCCAGCACGAAGTCGGACTTGGCGGCGAAGCCGATCAGGTACGAGTAGCCCTGCCCGAGACCGGTGCCCAGCACCCCGCCGTCGGCGAACGCGAACAGCGACTGGGCGAGCTGGCTGGGACCGAGCCCGGCGTCGATGGTCCGGAACGGGTGCAGCCAGTCCAGCACCCGGCTGTGCACGTGCGGCTCCAGGCGCCCCGCGGCGTACGCCCCGAGCGAGGCCAGCAGCAGCCCCACCGCGATCCAGCCGGTGCGGCCGGTGGCCACGTACAGCATCACCACGAACAGGCAGAAGAACAGCAGCGAGGCGCCCAGGTCCCGCTCGACGGCCAGCACGCCCACGCTCATCAGCCAGATCGCCAGCACCGGGCCGAGCACCCGGCCGGTGGGCAGCTGGATGCGGCGCAGCACCTTGCGTCCGGTGTACGCCAGGGCCGCGCGGTTCGCCGACAGGTACGCGGCGAAGAACACCGCGAGCAGCACCTTCGCGAACTCGCCCGGCTGGAGGGAGAATCCGGCGAACCGCACCCAGATCTTCGCGCCGTTCACCGCGGGGAAGGCGATCGGCGCGACCAGCAGCACCAGGGCGAGCGTCACGCAGATGTAGGCGTACCGGGCCAGCAGCCGGTGGTCGCGCAGCGCCAGCACCACGACGATGAACAGCCCCACCCCGGTCGCCGACCAGATCAGCTGCGCCGGCGCGGCCCGCGGGCCCAGCGACGGCTCCAGGTCCAGCCGGTAGATCAGCACCAGCCCGATGCCGTTGAGCAGCACCGCGATCGGCAGCAGCAGCGGGTCGGCGTACGCGGCGCAGGTGCGCACCGCGAGATGGGCCAGCAGGGCCAGGCCCGCCAGCCCGGCGCCGTAGCCGAGCGTGCCGGGCGGCACCGCGCCGTTCCTGGCCAGCCCGACCTCGGCGTACCCGTACATCGAGACCAGCACGGCGGCGACGATCAGCGACAGCTCGACCCCGCGACGGCGGGACCGCTGCGGGGCCGGCGGGGGAGGAGCGGTGGGCGCGGTCGCCGACGGGGCGCTCATGGGCGGCCACGGTAGCAACCGGTGACCCATATGTCCGTTAGGTGCGGCATGCGGCCCCGGGCTGTCCCTCCGGTGGGCGCCGGTACGGACGTAGGGTGACCGGTGTGATGGTTCCCGACGAACTCGCCGACCTGCCGTACGCGGACCTGCTGCGGCCCCACACCGGCCCGTTGACCGTCGAAGGCGACTACGACACGGTCCACTTCGACGGCCTCACGTACCAGGACGGCGAAGCGGCCAACGGCTCGCGCTTCCTGGAGTCCGCCGTCACCGACTGCCTGTTCGCCGACACCAACCTGCGGCGCACCCGCTTCAACGACGTCTGGGCCTCCGGGACCCGGTTCACCGGCGTCTCCCTCGCCGAGACCGACTGGCTCGACTCCTCGCTCACCGGCTGCTCGCTGGCCGGCGTGGAGTTCTTCGGGGCCGTCCTGCGCCGCGTGGTGCTGCGCCGCTGCAAGCTCGACTCGGTCAACCTGCGCGGCGCCGCCCTGCACGACGTGGTCTTCGAGGACTGCGTGCTGCGGGACGTGGACTTCGGCGAGGCGAAGCTGGCCGGGGTGACCTTCCCCGGCAGCCGGCTGGAACGCGCCCGGTTCGGCCGGGCCACCCTCGCCAAGGCCGACCTGCGCGGCGCCGTGGCCATCGACCTCGCGGACGGTTACGACAGCCTGCGCGGCGCGGTCATCAGCTCCAGCCAACTGCTGGACCTGGCGCCCGCGCTGGCCGCCACGCTCGGCATCACCGTCGCGGACCGTTGAACCGGCCGCCCGGCCGCCCGTCGGACCGGCCGCAGGAACAACCCCGGAACCGGTGCGCGTTCCCGCACCACGGCACGGATGCGCGTTCCCGCACCACGGCGCGGGTGCGCACTCCCGCGCCGCTTCACAACCCCACCCTCCTCAGGAGAACCCCGTGAGCACTGTGTACGACATCCCGCTGCGCACCCTGGACGGCGCCGCCACCTCGCTCGCCGACCACCGCGGCAAGGCCGTCCTGGTGGTGAACGTCGCGTCCAAGTGCGGCCTGACGCCGCAGTACGAGGGCCTGGAGCGGCTGCAGAAGCGGTACGCCGACCGCGGCTTCACTGTCCTCGGCGTGCCCTGCAACCAGTTCGGCGGCCAGGAGCCCGGCACCGCGGAGGAGATCCAGACCTTCTGCTCCACCACCTACGGCGTCAGCTTCCCGATGCTGGAGAAGATCGAGGTCAACGGTGCCGGCCGGCACCCGCTGTACGACGTGCTGACGCAGGTCCCGGACGCGTCGGGCGAGGCCGGCGACATCACCTGGAACTTCGAGAAGTTCCTCGTCGGCCCCGGCGGCGAGGTCGTCGGGCGGTTCCGCCCGCGCACCGAGCCGGAGGCGGCGGAGGTCACCGAGGCGATCGAGGCACAGCTGGAGAACTGACCGCCGCAGGGCACTCCGGGGCACGTGTGACCCCGTGTGACCAGCGGTTCGTCCCCTCCCGGGGTGCCCTAGATGCGCGAACGCGCCATGGCAGAATCCGGCCCGTCGGTGGACATTGTCCGGATCACCCCCTTCCTGGAACGCTCTCAGTACCGCCTCGACGAGGAAGGGACAGTGGCAGTGCAGGAGATCGAGTTCCGTAGCGGACACCTGTGTGTCGACACGGACCCTGCCCTGTGCGTTCCTTGCCAGGAGCGGTTGGATCGGCAACTCGCCTTGCTTCCCCGGGTATACGGCGAGTTGGAGGTTGCGCTCGTACCGGCGCCGGACTCCGGCGACCGATGGACCGGCACTGCCCGGCCCGGCATCCCCCTGAACGGGCCGGCTGTCGAGGCGCGCGCCGCAATTCGAGGCACTCTCGCCTCCTGGGCCGATCTGATAGTCGAGGGCCGCACCGTCCGTCTCCCCCTACGGACGGTGCCGGCCCTCGCAGCCTTCCTCCGGCGCCACCTCGGCTGGCTGGCCGTTCACCCGGCCGCGGACGAGGCGGCGACGGAGATCGACGCACTCACGCAGCGGTCGCTCGCGATCGCCCGCTCCCTGCCGGAGAACCTGGCCGCGGGCGGGCGCGACGCCGCCTGAGCGGCCGCTACCCCCTTCCCCCCTTCCGCTCCCTTCCCCCCACCCCTCTCCCGCTGTCCGCGCGCCTGGTCGCCCCCTCGCTGCTCCTCCGACCGGCTCGCCTCACTCGTGCCCCGGCATCCGTCGCCGTACGTTCCGACGTGTGCGGGCGAACTCCCCCCACAGGAAAAAGCTGTACGGCCCGCGATGATTCGCGGGCCGTACAGCTGACGAGGAAACTGCCGGACTACGGGATCCAGTTGGCCGGAGCGGCGTTGGGGATCCAGTTGTCCGGAGACGCGTCATCGGCCGAGGTCTGCGGCGCGTTCGGAATCCAGTTCGCCGGCTCGGCGTTGGGGATCCAGTTGTCCGGCTCGGCGTTCGGAATCCAGTTGTCCGGGGTGGGGTCTGCGGCTGTGGCGGCCGGCGCGGCCGGCTCGCTTTCGGCGATCGCGGCGACGGCGCCGATCGTCGACAGGCCGAGGACCAAGGCTGCAACCGCAGCTATCTCAATCTTGCGCCGGGAACGCGACATTGTGGTCCTTCGGATCGGAGACTCGGGGGGGCCTCGTGCGGGGTCGTACTCGGATCAAGGATGGCAAAGACCCATAGCTGACGGCCATGTTCCGCTTGTGCGTAAATACGCAATGGCGGGAATGCGCAACTCAGACCAACCCGTGGGTCACCGCAAGGACCCCGGCCTGAAATCGACTGTCCGCCTGGAGGTATCTCATGATCTCCGACACCAGGCGACTCACTGTGCGCAGAGACACTCCCAGTTTGCGGGCGATCCGCTCGTCTGTCAGCCCGTTCGCCAACAATCGCATCGTCGTGCGGTGCTGGTCGGTCAGCTCGCCCTCCTGTTCCAGGGCGCCGCTGGCCTGTGACGAGTAGGGCACGGAGCGCAGCCAGCAGTCCTCGAAGAGGGCCACGTACGACCGGATAAGGGCCGTACCGCGGACCACGATGGCCGCCTCCGACGGGTTTTCCGGATTCGCCGTGAGAAATGCGGTGTGCGTGTCCGCGAGCAGTAGATCGAAGGGCAGTTGCGGGGCCAGTCGGACTTCCACGCCGGTGGCGGAAAGCTGCGCCAGATATTTACGCTGCCGTGGTGCGGAATCCACACTCTGACTGTAGATGGCGCGTACTTTGATGCCGCGCTGAATGAGTTCCTCGTCGGCCTTGATGGAATACGCGAGAACCTCGGAAGAGGGCAGCGGGCCGGGATGCATGGAACTCGTCGACGCGACGATCGACGCATTGAATTCCGCGAGGGTCTGCCGCTTCCGCTCGTCGCTGCTGGCGAGCCGCACCTCGATCTTGTCGGACTCCCGCTGCACGGTGGGCCGGTAGCGCTCCATGAGGGACTCGGCGGCGTCGAGCAGTCCGGTCAGTTCCTCGCGCTGGTGGCGCAGTTCCTCGCGCTGCCTGGCCAGCAGGCCGATCAGCGCGGTGTCCGGCTCGATGGGGTCCACCTCGTCCGGCATGCGGCCGGGCCGTATCAGTCCCAGGCTCTCCAGCTCGGCCCAGCCGGGGGCGGCCTCGTCCTCGGTCATCCCGGCGGCCGCCGTGGCCTTCGCCGGTACGGAGGAGCCGTGACTGCGCAATACCTGATACAGGGCGAGTCCGATGTCTCCGGCGTCCGGACCGCTGTTCCGAGCAGAATTGGCCACGAGTTCCCCCTTTCGCCACCATGCGCCTTGCTGTTCGGGTCCGCGCTCGCTACCTGGACCCGAAGCGACTCTAGCAACTGATCGGTCCCCTGCCAGCGGCCCAGCGGGCGGGGTTCCGCTCTGAAGCGGTGGCACGTCCCCTTCATCGTCGGACAAGGAGGTCTTTACCGCCAGCTTGCCGGACGATTTCTTCCGGCCGACCAGGCAGTGGTATGCCTGGGACGCCAGGGAGACGCGGGGTGGCGGAGGTGCGGCGGGCGTGCACGGAGCGAATGTCGAAGTGGCGCAGGTGGTTCCGGTTCCGGTCGTGCTGGTCGGAGCCGGAAAGGTCGCGCATGCCGCCCATCTGCGGGAGCTACGTGATCTCCGTCACATCGTGCGACTGGCCGCGGTGATCGAGGCCGATCCGGCACGGATCGCGGCCGTCGTCGCCCAGGGCTTTTCGGACACGGTGGTCTGCGCGGACCTGGACGAGGCGGTCAGGGCCGGCGCCCGTGCCGCCCTGGTGTGCACGCCGTGGTGGACGCACCGCGACGTGGTGCTCGCCTGCCTCGCCCGCGGCCTTCCCGTGCTGTGCGAGAAGCCGGTGAGCCTGGACCTCGCCGAGATCGACGAACTGGCCGCGGCGGAGCGGGCCGCGGGCGTTCCGGTGGCCGCGGCGTACATGAAGCGGCATGACCCGGTCGTCGGCCTGTTCGTCGAGCACTGCAGGGAGCATCTGGCGCAGGGCCGCCGCCTGGTGATCGACATCCACGACCCCAACGCGCCGCACCAGGTCGCGCACTTGCTGCCGTACGACCCGCCGCCTTTCGGGCCGCAGCCGCCGCCCGCGCGCGAGGCGTTGGCCCGCGCGCTGGGGCCGGGTGCGGACGCCGCGCAGGGTGAGTCGTACGCCCGCGGGCTCGGCGGCTCCCTGGTCCACCAGGTCAACCTCGTCCACGCGGTGCTGGACGGCGGGCACGGCCTGTACGGGAACCTGCTGCACGCGGACCGGTGGGCCGGCGGCGACACCGTCAGTTGCCGCTGGCGGCCGTCCGACGACCTGGTGGTGGACGCCACCCACGCGCGGCTGCCCGCGCACCGGCGCTACCGCGAGGTGCTGGAGTTCACCGCCGAGGACTCGGTGGCCACGCTCACCCTGCCGTCGCCGTACGCCCGCGACGAGACGGCCACCCTCCGCGTGGAGAGCTGGGACGCGGCCGGCGGGATCGGCACGGTGAGCCTGCGCACCGGAGAGCCCGGCCACACCGGCTTCCGCCGGCAGCTCACCGCGTGGGCGCGCAGCCTCACCGACGACACGGCGCCGCCCCTGCCCGGCCTCGCCGACGTCCGCCGCGACACCCGCGCCCTCCACGAGGCCGCGCGCCGCCTCAGCTGAGGATGTTCTGCGGGGCGCGTCCCGAGGTGCGGCGGTTCAGCTGATTCCGGTGCCGCAGTCCTGGCGCACGGTGCGGCCGGCGGCCGGGGTGTCAGCGAGGCCGCTGTAGGAGGCCGTGCGGCGGTTCAGCTGGTTCCGGTGCCGCAGTCCTGGCGCACGGTGCGGCCCGAGGCTGGGGTGTCAGCGAGATCGCTGTAGCCCGTCACGTCGACGGCGGCGGCCAGCCGGTAGGTGTACGTGCCGACCCTCCCTTGCGGGCAGGGCGCGGAGACCGCGGGGCCGGTCTGGGTCCGTTCCTCGGTCCAGGCGGTAGCCGCGCGCCGGGCGTAGGGCCGCCAGCCCGACCAGCT
>WRCZ01000167.1 GCA_009783685.1 Actinomycetes bacterium | reverse complement strand
CACCCGCAGCACGGCCAGGTCCTCGCGGTCGGCGGGATAGGTGTAGGCGGGCACCAGCCAGCCGCGCTCGCGCAGCCGCCGCGAGACGTCGAAGACGTCGAAGTTCTTCACGTCGGGCGTGGTGGTGACGGCGAACACCGGCAGCTGGTCCCCGTGGGTGATCAGCCGGAACTGCTCGTGGGCGGCGAACTGGCCCGCCACCGAGCGGGCCACGTCGCGGCTGGCCTGCTGCACCGCGCGGTAGCCGTCGAAGCCCAGCCGCAGGAAGCTGTAGTACTGCGCGACGACCTGGGCGCCGGGCCGCGAGAAGTTCAGCGCGAACGTCGGCATGTCGCCGCCGAGGTAGTTCACCCGGAACACCAGCTCCTCGGGCAGCTCGTCCGCGTCGCGCCACAGCGCCCACCCGACGCCCGGGTACACCAGGCCGTACTTGTGCCCCGAGGTGTTGATCGAGGCGACCCGCGGCAGCCGGAAGTCCCAGACCAGGTCCTGGTCGAGGAACGGCGCGATCATCGCGCCGGAGGCCCCGTCGACGTGCACCGGGACGTGGACGCCGGTGCGCTTCTCGTAGTCGTCCAGTGCCGCGCAGATCTCGGCGACCGGCTCGTAGGAGCCGTCGAAGGTGGAGCCCAGCACGGCCACCACGCCGATGGTGTTCTCGTCCACCAGCTCCATCGCGCTCTCGGCGTCCAGGTGCAGCCGGTCGCCGCGCATCGGCGCCAGCCGCGCCTCGACCTCCCAGAACGTGCAGAACTTCTCCCAGCACACCTGCACGTTGGCGCCCATCACCAGGTTGGGGCGGGCGGTCGCGGGATAGCCGGGGGTGCGCTTGGACCAGCGGCGCTTGAGCGCCATGCCGGCGAGCATGCACGCCTCGGACGAGCCGGTGGTCGAGCAGCCGACGGTCTTCGCCGGGTCCGGCGCGTTCCACAGGTCCGAGAGGATCGCCACGCAGCGCCGCTCCAGCTCGGCGGTGCGCGGGTACTCGTCCTTGTCGATCATGTTCTTGTCGACGCACTCGGTCATCAGCAGCGTGGCCTGCGGCTCCATCCAGGTGGTGACGAAGGTGGCCAGGTTCAGCCGGGAGTTGCCGTCGAGCATCAGCTCGTCGTGCACCAGCTGGTACGCCGCCGAGGGGGCCATCGGTCCTTCCGCCAGCCGGTGCTTGGGCGGCGCCGCCTCCATGCCGCCCACCGGGTCGGCCACGCCGACGAACGGGTTGACGGAGACGTTGTGCGGAGCGTTGGAGCCCTTGTGCAGCGCCATGAGCGGGCCTCCCGGCCGAATGCGGATCCGTGCCCCGGTACAGGCACACCAATCGTGACGATAAGGGCATATCGGTCACCGTGCAGAGCGGCGGCCGGCAGCCGGCGGCACCCGCCGCCGGGCGCGGGCGAGCGGGAGCGAGCGGGAACGGGCTTGCACCTGACGCGACGTGAGGGCGCAGGGTGGCCGGTGACAGGAAAGGAGGCGGGACGATGAGCTACACGATCGGGCAGGTGGCCCGGTTCGCCCGGGTCACGGTGCGCACGCTGCACCACTACGACGAGATCGGGCTGCTGCGGCCGCGGTTGCGCAGCGCCGCGGGCCACCGGCGGTACGACGACGCCGACCTGGACCGGCTGCAGCAGATCCTGTTCTACCGGGAGCTCGGCTTCCCCCTCGACCAGGTCGCCGTCCTGCTGGACGACCCCGACGCGGACCCGGTGGCGCACCTGCGCCGGCAGCACGCGCTGCTCACCGGCCGCATCGACCGGCTCCAGCAGATGGCGGAGGCCGTCCGACGCGCCATGGAGGCACGCACGATGGGCATCAACCTCACGCCCGAGGACAAGTTCGAGGTCTTCGGGGACTACGACCCCGACGAGCACGCCGAGGAGGTCAGGGAACGCTGGGGGAACACCGAGGCGTACGCCCAGTCGCAGGCCCGCGTCTCCTCGTACACCAAGGAGGACTGGCTGCGGATCAAGGCCGAGCAGGAGGCGTGGTTCGCGCGGATCACCGCGGCCATGGACGCCGGCGAACCGGCCGGCGGCGAGGCCGCGATGGACCTCGCCGAGGAGCACCGGCAGTCCATCACGCGCTTCTACTACGACTGCGGCCACGACATGCACACCGTGCTGGCCGGCATGTACGTCGCCGACCTGCGCTTCACCGCCTACTACGAGGGGATCGCGCCGGGCCTGGCCCGGTACCTGCACGACGCGATCCTGGCGAACGCCGCGCGCCACGCCCGCGGCGACGCCACCTGAGCCGGCGACGCGTGGACCGGCCCGCGCGTGCACCGCGGAACGGCCGGGCCCGACCCTAGGCCGCGTCCACGGGGGCCAGCACCACCGCGGTGCCGTAGGCGCAGACCTCGGTGCCGACGTCGGCGGCCTCGGTGACGTCGAACCGCATCATCAGCACCGCGTTGCCGCCGCGCGCCCTGGCCTGCTCGACCAGCCGCTCCATGGCCTGGTTGCGGGTCTGCACCAGGGTCTTGGTCAGGCCCTTCAGCTCGCCGCCGACCATCGACTTCAGCCCGGCGCCGATCTGGCTGCCCAGGTGGCGGGAGCGCACGGTCAGGCCGAACACCTCGCCGATCACCCGCTCCACGCGGAAGCCGGGGGCCTCGTTCGTGGTCACCACGAGGACGTCCGAGTCCTGGGTCTGGCCGCCGCCGTACTCGTCGATGCTCATGGCGGCAGCCTGCCCGGGGCCCGGACGTTCCGCACCCGCTGCTACTCCAGGCGCGGCTGCTCGGTGGGCGCCGGGCAGATCCGGCGTCCCTCGTGGTCGAAGACGTACAGATGGGCCAGGTCCACCAGCAGCGGCACCCGGTCGCCGCGGCGGACCCGGATGTCGGGTCCGGTGCGCACCACCAGGTCGCCGGTCTGCGTCTCCGGCGGCGCGGCCGGGCGGTCCATCACGGAGACCGGGCCGCGGCCCGGCGCGTGGTCGGGCCGCGGCGGCACACCGCCGGGCACCGGAGCCTCGCGCTCCATGACGGACGCCTGGATCCGCCGGGCCGCCTTCTGGGCGAGCCGGCCGAAGCCGCCGGAGCCGGGGGAGCGCCGCGAACCGCCGCGGGAGTCGGTGGCCGCCGGCCGCGGCGCCTCCAGTTCGGGCACGATCGCCGGCCGTGAGCCGGTGTTCAGGTGCACCAGCGACTCGTGGCCCTGGTACTCCACGTGCTCGACGATGCCGCTGATCAGCACCTCGCCGGAGTGCGCCTGGCTGGGCTGGGCGATCCGCACCGCCTCCGAGCGGAGCCCGACGATGATCGGGCGGCCCTGCTGGATGCGGAGCATCTGGTGGTCCAGGCTGAGCGGTTCCGGCAGCCCGAGGCGCTGCCGGCCGAAGTCGATCCACATGCCGCCGCCCAGCGGCGCGATCACCGTGGCCTGGAGCAGGTTGATGCGCGGGGTGCCGACGAACGCGGCGACGAACACGTTCTCCGGCAGGTGGTACGCCTCGCGGGGCGGGCTGAGCTGTTGCAGCACGCCGCTGCGCATGATGGCGACCCGGTCGCCGAGGGACATCGCCTCGGCCTGGTCGTGCGTGACGTACACGGTGGTGACGCCCATGCCACGGGTGAGACGAGCGATCTCCGCGCGCAGGTGGGAGCGGAGTTTGGCGTCCAGGTTGGACAGCGGCTCGTCCATCAGGAAGACGGAGGGGTGGCGGGAGATCGCGCGGCCCATCGCCACGCGCTGCCGCTCGCCGCCGGACAGCTGCCCGGGGTAGCGGTCCAGGATCTCCTCGATGCCGAGGATGCGGGCCGTCTCGTCGACGCGGGGCCCGGGCTCCTCGCCCGGCATCTCGAAGCGCAGCGGGAAGCCGATGTTCTCGCGGCTGGTCATGCTGGGGTACAGGGCGAAGTTCTGGAAGACCATCGCCATCTTGCGGTCCCCGGGGGCGAGGTCGTTGGAGTATTCGCCGTCCAGAAGCAGTTCGCCGGTGGTGATGTCCTCGAGGCCGGCGATCATGCGGAGCACGGTGGACTTGCCGCAGCCCGAGGGCCCGAGCAGCACCAGGAACTCACCGGGGGCGATGTCCAGGGAGAACCTGTCGACCGCGGGTGACGGCTGCTTCGGGTAGTACTTGGAAACTTCGTGCAGAGTGATGGCGCGAGTCATAGCGGGAGCCGCCCGGTTGGTCGGACTAGGTGACGTGGGCACGTGGGGGGAAGACTTGCGTAACGCACGGGTGACGCTGCGGAGAAGGTAGTCCACTACCGGTCGGTTGCGGAACGTTTGTATCAACACTGCATTGATACTTTTGGATCGTGACGAACCTCGCGCTGGGCCCGAGCTGGCTCGACCCCGACCACCTGATCAACACCTACGGCCTGTGGGGCGTGCTGCTGATCGTGTTCGCCGAGTCCGGGCTGCTGATCGGCTTCTTCCTGCCGGGCGACTCGCTGCTGTTCACCACGGGTCTGCTGGTCGCCACCGGCACCCTGCACCAGCCGCTGGCCCTGGTCGCGGCGGCCATCGCGGTGGCCGCGGTGGCCGGCGAGCAGGTCGGCTACCTGTTCGGGCGCAAGGTCGGGCCGTCGCTGTTCCGCCGGCCCGATTCCCGGCTGTTCAAGATGGAGAACATCGAGAAGGCGCACGCGTTCTTCGAACACCACGGGCCCAAAGCCATCGTGATGGCGTGCTTCGTGCCGATCGTGCGCACGTTCACGCCGATCGTCGCAGGCGTCAGCCGAATGAACTACCGCACCTTTCTCACCTTCAACCTCATCGGTGGCACGATGTGGGGCGCGGGCGTCACGCTTCTGGGTTACTGGCTGGGCCAGATCGAATTCGTGCACAAGAACATCGAGGCGATGCTCGTCCTCGTCGTGCTGATCTCCGTGGTGCCGATCGTCATCGAGTACCTGCGGTCGCGCGGCAAGGGCGGCAAGGGCACGGCGGCCGGGCAGCAGGGCGCGGGCGCGTCCGGCGCGGGCGTGCGGGCCGACGGGCAGGAGCCCGCCGAGCGCGAGTCGCTGTCGACGCCGCGCGGCGGCCGGCACCGGGCGCAGAAGCGCTGACCCCGTTGGGACCGGTGTGACAGGCGATCAGGGCGGGCCGGAGCGCGGGCGCGGCCCCCAGAACGGACCCGCGGGCGGCGGCACCCCGCCGGGCGCGGGCGAGCCCGGCACCGGCGCGGGAGCGGGCTCCGGCGCGGGATCAGGCGCGGGCGCGGGCTCCGGTGCCGGGTCCGCGTTCACCCCGCCCGAGGGCTTCCCCGTGCTCGCGATACCGCCCGAGGGCGCGCTGTGGCAGGACCGGATGCGCGCCATGCTGCGGATGCCGTCGACCGAGCGCCCGGCGCCCGCCGAGCGGCACCCGGGCGCGTCCGTCTCGGTGCCGCGCGTCCTCGACCTGACCCTGCGTATCGGCGAGTTGCTGCTGGCCGGCGGCGAGGGCGCCGAGGACGTCGAGGCGGCCATGTTCGGTGTCGCCTTCGCGTACGGGCTCGCGCGGGTGGAGCCGACCGTCACCTTCACCCTGCTGGGCATCTCCTACCAGCCGTCGCTCACCGAGCTGCCGGTCACCATGAGCCGCACCGTGCGGCGGCGCGGCACCGACTACACCCGGCTCGCCGCGGTGTTCCACCTGGTCGACGGCATCACCGCGCACGAGGTGAGCCTGGAGGACGCCTACCGCAGGCTCGCCGACATCCGCCGCAACCGGCACCCGTACGGCAGCTGGGTGCTCACCGGCGCCGCCGGGCTGCTGGCCGGCGCGGCGAGCATCCTGGTCGGCGGCAACCTGATCATCTTCGTGGCCGCCGCGATCGCCGCGATGCTCGGCGACCGGCTGGCCTGGCTGCTGGCCGGGCACGGGCTGCCGGAGTTCTACCAGTTCGCGGTGGCGGCGATGCCCGCGGCCGCGATGGGCGTGTTCGTCGACCGGTACGCGCACTGGATCCCGGGCGCCAGCGGGGTGCAGTCGTCCGCGGTGATCACCGGTGGGCTGTTCGCGGTGCTGCCCGGCCGCGCGCTGGTCGCCGCCGTCCAGGACGGCCTCACCGGCTTCTACATCACGGCCTCCGCCCGCCTGCTCGAAGTGGTCTACCTGGTCGTCGGCATCGTCGTCGGCGTCACCCTGATCCTGTACGCGGGCGTGGGCCTGGGCGCCGACCTCAACCCCGACCAGGCACTGCGCACCTACGACCACCCGTGGGTGCAGCTGACCGCCGCGATGGTGCTGACGCTGGCGTTCGCGGTGCTGCTGCAGTGCGAGCGCGGGGTGCTGCTGCTCGCCACCCTCAACGGCGGCGTCGCCTGGACGGTCTTCGGGGTGCTGCACCAGCAGGCCGGCGGCAACCAGGTCGCGTCCACCGCCGCCGCGGCCGGACTCGTCGGGCTGTTCGGCCAGCTGATGGCCCGTTACCGGTACGTCTCGGTGCTGCCGTACGTGACCGCGGCGATCGGGCCGCTGCTGCCCGGCTCGGCGACGTACTTCGGGCTGCTGGCCGTGACGCAGCACCACCTGAACCAGGGCCTCACCCAGCTCACCAAGGCCGCCGCGCTGGCCATGGCCATCGCCATCGGCGTCAACCTCGGCAACGAGATCGCCCGCCTCGCCCTCAAGACGCCGGGCCCGCCCGGGCCGCGCCGCGCCGCCAAGCGCACCCGCGGCTTCTGAGGCGGCCGCCGGCCGCGCGCTCACCGGGCGCCGGGCCCCACCGACCTGGGCAGGCCCGGCTCGCCCGCGGCGGCCGGCTTCAGGCCGTGGCCGGGTGCAGCAGGTCCTCCAGGCCCAGGCGGCGCAGGAACTCCAGCCGCATCCGGTCGGCGACCGCGTTCACCACGGCGGCGCCGTCGTCGGTGGGATCGACGTGCACCCGGAACGGCCGGTGGCCCTTCTCGGCGTCCACCACGGCGACGATCGCACGGGCCACCTCGGAGACGTCCGCGTCCGGCGGCTCCAGCTGCCGCATCCGCTGCCCGATCTGCTCCATCAGGCCGCCGTACAGCTCCTCGTAGCGCGCGACGACCTCCTCGTCGGCGGGGTGGCCGGCGTGCGCGTAGTGGCGGGTGCCGCTGGTGAAGGAGCCGGGCACCACGATGGTCGTCTCGATGCCGAAGCGGGCGACCTCCAGCGCGTAGCTGGCGGCGAGCGCGTCCATCGCGGCCTTCGCGGCGAAGTACGGCCCCAGGTAGGGCGGGGTGCCGCCGCGGGTGCTGGAGCTGCCCACCCACACCAGCAGCCCGTCCCTGCGCTCGCGCATGTGCGGCAGCACCGCCTGGTTGACGCGCTGGGCGCCGAGCACGTTGATGTCGTACAGCCGCAGGTACTGCTCGGGCGAGAACGCCTCGGCCGGGCCGGTCACCATGTGCCCGGCGTTGTGGACCACGACGTCCAGGGCGGGCTGGTCGTCGAGGATCGCCGTGACGGCCTTGGCGGCCGACTCCTCGGACTGCACGTCGAGTTCGACGGTGCGCAGGTCGCGGCCGTGGTCCGCGGCCCAGGCGGCGGCCTCGGCCACCGCGGGGGCGTTGCGGCCGCCGGTGTCGCGCATGCTCGCGTACACGATGTGGCCGGCCAGGGCCAGCGCGCGGGCGGCGAGCGCCCCGAACCCGCTGGAGGCGCCGGTGACGAGGATGGTGGACATGTCGCACTCCTTGGGGGTGTCCCGAGCCGGTCAGCCGAAGGTGATCACCGAGCGGACCCCGCCGTGGCCCTCGGCCATCGCGTCGAGCGTCCCGGGCGCCTGGTCGAGGGTGATCGGCCGGAACTCCGGCAGGATGCCCTGCGCGGCGGAGAACTCCAGCGTGTCGCGCAGGTCGTGCGGCGAGCCCGACGGGTTGGCCATGGCGTGCAGCCGGTTCAGCACCATCGGCGAGGTGGGCAGCGTGAGCGGCTCGGGACCGTAGCCACAGAGCACCAGCGTCCCGTCCGGGGCCAGGCCGCCGAACGTGGTCTGCGCGGCCGCGGTGGACGGGGCCGCGCTCAGGATGACGTTCACGCCCCGGGCCCACTTCTGCAGCGCCTCGCCCGGGTCGCCCTCGTCGGTGGCCACGAAGACCTCGGCGCCGAGCCGCTTGGCCCGGTCCTCGCCGCGCCGGGAGCGGCCGATCGCGGCCACCCGGCAGCCCAGGGCCGCGGCGTAGCGGATCGCCAGCGCGCCGACGCCGCCGGTGCCGATCACCGCGACGCGCGAGCCCGGGACCGCCCCGGCCTGCCGCAGCCCGTTGAACGCGGTGATGCCCGCGCACATCAGCGGGGCCGCGGCCACCGGGTCCAGGCCGGCCGGCAGCTCGGTGACGAAGCCCGCCTTGAACACCGCGTACTCGGCGTAGCCGCCGTCGACCATGATCCCGGTGATCTTCTTCTCCCGGCACAGGATCTGGTCGCCGCGCCGGCAGTACTCGCAGTGGCCGCACGAGTCGTTCAGGAACTGCGCGCCGACCACCGTGCCCTCGGCCGGCCACGTGACCCCGGTACCGGTCGCCACGACGGTGCCGGTCACCTCGTGGCCGGGCACGACGGGGAAGCGGGCGAACGGATAGTGGCCCTGGAGCAGTCCGAGATCGGTGAAGCAGACGCCGCAGGCGATCATCTTGACGAGGACCTCGCCCGGTCCGGGCTCGGGGACGTCCCGTTCGGTCAGGCGGAGCGGCTCCGAGGCCGCAGTGGCGAGCGCGGCACGCATGGCGTACCTCCCGGTGGAGGGTATGGGGGGATCTGTCCTGGAATGGGAACTTCTCCTCCGCCGAGTATTCCCGCGCCGCCCGCACCTGTCCAAGGCAGGCGGCGCGCCACCCGGAGACGACGGTGGGCGGTACGGGACCCGGTCCCGTACCGCCCACCGACTGCTCGGGGCCGTTGCCCCGGGGGCTCAGTGCCCGTCGCCGTGCTCCTTGAGGCGGCGGAAGGACTCCTCGATCTCCGCCTCGGCCTCGGCGCGGCCGACCCAGTTCGCGCCCTCGACGGACTTGCCGGGCTCCAGGTCCTTGTAGACCTCGAAGAAGTGCTGGATCTCCAGCCGGTCGAACTCGCTGACGTGGTGGATGTCCCGCAGGTGCTCGACGCGCGGGTCCGACGCCGGCACGCACAGCACCTTGTCGTCGCCGCCGGCCTCGTCGGTCATCCGGAACATGCCGATCGCGCGGCAGGTGATCAGGCAGCCGGGGAACGTCGGCTCGTCCAGCAGCACGAGGGCGTCCAGCGGGTCGCCGTCCTCACCGAGGGTGTTCTCGACGAAGCCGTAGTCCGCGGGGTAGCTGGTCGAGGTGAAGAGCCGGCGGTCCAGGCGGATACGACCGGTCTCGTGGTCCACCTCGTACTTGTTCCGCGAACCCTTCGGGATCTCGATCGTGACGTCGAACTCCAAGGCCCTACTCCTCCATGATCAGCGCACAGTGCGGGTGATTAAGTGTCTCCCACGCATCGGGGTGGTGGCGAAAGGGGCTGGTCGGCAGTGCCGCTCGGCAGAACGTGGCAGGTCGTGGCGGGGTCGGCCGCGATAGGTCTTGCGGTGGCCGCCGGGGCGGTGGCCGCGGCCGGTCCGTGGGAGTCAGGCCAGCGTACGGCGGAGCGGTCCTTCGCCGCCGCCAGGGACCGTCAACTGGACGCCGCCGCCCACCCCGTGGCCACCGGGCGCGCCGTCCCCCCGCCGCCCTCGGCCGCTCCCGTGCTCCAGCCCGCCGGCCCCGCGCCGCAGGCCGGCGGCGACGCGGCCACGCTCACCGCGCGCCTCGACCGCATCATGGCGAGCCCCGACCTCGGCCCGGTACGCACCGGCGCCGTGATCGACGTCACCACCGGGCAGGTGCTCTACAGCCACCGGGCGACCACCGCCAGCACGCCCGCCTCCCTCACCAAGATCGCCACCGCCATCGCCGCGCTGGGCACCCTCGGGCCCGACCACCGGCTCACCACCGGCGTCGTGACCACCGCCCCCGGCCGGATCGTGCTGGTCGGCGGCGGCGACCCCACCCTGGAACTCGGCGGGCTCGCCGACGACACCGCCGCCGCGCTCAAGGCCCGCGGCGTCCGCTCCGTCCGGCTCGCCTACGACACCTCGTACTTCGCCGCGCCCGCCCTGCACCCCATCGGCTACAACGAGAACCTCGCGCCGGTCACCGCGCTGATGGTCCGCGAGGGACGGCTGGACGGCACGTCCAGCGGGCCCGCGCCGCGCACCACCGACCCGGCCGGCGCGGCGGCGGCCGGCTTCGCCCAGCTGCTGCGGGCCCGCGGCATCGCGGTCACCGGCACCCCCGCGCGCGGCTCCGGCACCGGCGGCACGCAGCTGGCCGCCCACCGGTCCGCCGCGCTGTCCGACCTGGTCGAGCGGATGCTCACCAACTCCGACAACGACATCGCCGAGGCGCTGGCCCGGCAGGTGGCCCGGGCGAGCGGGCAGCGCACCGACTTCGCCGGGGGCGCCGCGGCGATCAGGGCCGCGCTCGCCCGGTACGGGGTGCCGCTCGGCGGCGCGGTCTTCGCCGACGGCAGCGGGCTGGACCACGCGGACGCCCTCGCGCCGCTCACCCTGGCCCGGCTGCTCGCCCTGGCCGGGGAGGACGGCCACCCCGAGCTGCGGTCCGTCCTCACCGGGCTGCCGGTCGCCGCCTTCACCGGAACGCTCGCCTCCCGCTTCCACGGGTCGGCCGGCGCGGGCCTGATCCGCGCGAAGACCGGGACGCTCACCGGTACCAACACGATCGCCGGCACCACGGTCCTGGCGGACGGCCGGGTCCTCGCGTTCAGCTTCATGACCCAGGGGGCGGCGGCGGCTCTCCCCGCCGAGACCGCCCTCGACCACCT
>WRCZ01000166.1 GCA_009783685.1 Actinomycetes bacterium | reverse complement strand
GCGAGCACGATCGACCGGCAGACACCGGGTCTAAGGGCCCGGAGGCGAGAGGCCGGCAAAAAAGGCCAGGACGTTCACTTTTCGAGCTACCCGCACCGATCACGTTCAGCCGATCCGTTCACCTGACGAGCTACGTCCGCCCCTCACGTCCAGCCGTTACGTTCACATCGCGCCCCACCTCCACCCCGCGCCCTACCCCCACCTATCACCCGCACGCTGGGCAGTTCGGTCTTCTGGGGTGGCGTTGGAGGACGGGGTCCTGGAGGGCCATGAGGTTGATGCCGTAGCGGAAGCCGGGGCGCATCGGGGGGACGCCGGTGAGGAGGGCGAGGGCGGCGTGGGCGACGAGGGTGCCGGAGAGGCCGGCGGTGACGGCGTTGGCGGGGTTCCACGGCATCCGGGGGGACGCGGCTTCCTCGTCCTCGCCCGGTTGCAGCCGCAGATCGCGGCGTTCGGCCTCGCCGGCGCGCTGGCACTCCCAGCAGGGGCCGTCGCCGGGGACGTGGACGCCCGCGGTGACCAGGGGGCCGCGGTAGCCGCCCTCGACCCAGGGGGTGCCGAGGGCGAGGCAGACCCGGTTCGCCCAGCGGCGGATGTCGGCGGGGCGGTCCGCGCCGAGGACCAGCAGGTCGTAGGGGGCGGGGCCGCCGGTGAGGAGGTCGGCGAGGTCGTCGGGGCCGCGGACCTCGCGCCGTTCCCCGGTGACCGTGACGTCGGAGTTGAGGGCGCGCAGTGCGGCCAGCGCGGCTTCGGTCTTGGGCCGCCCGATGTCCGTCTCGCGGTAGAGCAACTGCCGGTTGAGGTTGGACAGTTCGACCACGTCGGGGTCGACGGCGTGGAGCTGTCCGACCCCGGAGGCGACCAGGATCTGTGCGGCGGCGCCGCCCGTTCCGCCGACGCCGAGGACCAGGACGCGGGCCCGGGCCAGGCGGAGTTGGGCGTTCCAGGGGCTGGCCCGCGGGCTGAGGTCCATCCAGCGCAGCAGTGCGACCCCGCGGGCGTGCCGCACCAGGTCCCGGGGTAACAGGCCGGCGGGTAAGGGCGCGTCGGCGTCCTCCACGAACCCGGCCTCGCGCAGGTCGGCCATCGCCGACCAGACGTCGCCGAGCGGCACCGCCGGATGGCGAAGCGTCACCCCTTCGGCGACCTGTTCCGCGGTGCGCGTGCCGTCCATCATCTGGGTGAGGGTCCAGACCCAGCCGTCGGGGTCCTGGACCTCCGCGCCGATCCCGTAGATGACGCTGCCGATCCGCACGTTGCCGTCGACCGTGCGGTACGCGCGGTGCTCCGGTTTGATCCGCGGCCGCCGCAGTTCCCCCGCCCTCGTTCGCGCTTCCCCGTATCCGTCCGGAAGTACCGTCACCCGGCTCCCCCTTGCCTCGCGACCACGCCGGCCTTCCTGCCGCGCCCTCGCCTCCGGGTGTTCCGCCCCGCTGTCGCGCGCCGAGCGTGCCCGGCCCCGTGGTGCCCCGGGGCCGCGCGTTCTCCTCGCCGACAGCGGCGCCTCCTTCGGTTCGGTCGCCACCTGCAGCACAACCCCGGTGGCAGTAGCGCCCCTTGACACTGTCGCCGGGCCGCCGCAGCCTTGGCAAGGCGTGGGGGACAACCCGGGGTGATACAACGACTACCCTGCGCGCCAACCGACTTGTACAGAGAGGAGATCTCGTGGCAGCCACGATCGTCATCCGCCCACTGGACAAGAAGGAGACCACCGGCGACAGCAACTCCAACGGCACGTGACGTCGGCGATGGCCGACGCCTATCCCAGCGTCGCGGGGGTCGCTGCGGCGGCCTCCGCGTTCGCGCGCTTCCACCCGGGGCTCTGCACGCTGCGGCAGGTGGGGAAGTCGCGCGAAGGACGTCCGCTGCACCTGCTGTCCGCGGGGCGCGGGCGGCGCAACGTCCTGGTGGTGGCGGCGCCCCACTCCGACGAGCGGATCGGCCCGGCGACCGCGCTGCGGCTGGCCGAACGGGTCGCGGTGGACCCGGACCTGCACGCGCGGGCCGACGCGTCCTGGCACTTCCTGCTGTGCCTGGACCCGGACGGCACGGTGCGCAGCGAGGAGGGCCCGGCGGTGCGCCGCACGCCCGCCTCCCACTTCCGGCACTCGTACCGGCCGCCGCCGGACGAACAGCCCGAGTGGGCGCCGTCGGTGCGGCCCGCGGGTGACCAACTGCCCGAGTCACAGGCGCTGTTCGACGTGATCGACGAGCTGCGGCCGTTCCTGCAGTGCTCGTTGCACGGCAACGACCTCGGCGGCTCGTGGATCCAGCTGACCCGCGACATCCCGGGCCTGGCCGAGCCGCTCGGGAAGCTGTCCGCCGAGCGGGACGTTCCGGTGCAGACCGGCACCTACGACGCGCTGTACTGGACGGTGTCGGGGCCCGGCGTCTACGTGATGCCGGAGCCGGGCCGCCCGATGCAGTTCCCGAGCCTGCCCGAGGACGTCACCCGCTCCACGTGGGTGCGGCCGCACCGGTACGGCGGGATGACCGCGCTGTTCGAGGTGCCGATGTGGGCCAGCCGCCGGGTCGCCGACACCGCGCCGCACCCGGACCCGGGGCGTGCGCTGGCCGCCCTGGCCGGGCTGCTGCGCCGCCAGTCGGAGCGTACCCGCGCGCTGCTGGACGACGTCGGGGCGCTGCTGCCTGCGGGCGCGGGGTCCTGCGGGCCGTACGAGCCCGGGCTCGGGCCGTGGCCTGAGACGCTGCTGCGCCTGGCCACCGGGCTGGTGGACATCTGCCCGCAGGTCGCCGACGACTGGGAGGCGCTGCACCCGGCGCCGGTCCCGTTGACCCTGGCGCACGTCACCGCGCTGGACATCGCGGCCCGCCGGATCTCGCTGCGCGCGACCGGCACCCTGCTGCGGCTGCTCGACGGGCTGCCCGGCGAGGGCCCGGCCAGGACGCGCGCGGAGTGCGAGCGGCTGCTGCTGCGCTGGGCGGACGAGCTGGCGGTCGGCCACGACCTGGCGTGGGTGCCGGTGCCGGAGCAGGTGGAGCTCCAGTCGGAGTGCGTGCTGGCCGCCTTCCGGCTGCTGGCCGCCGGCTGAGCGCCGCCCCGCCCGTGCGGGCGGGGCGGCGCCCGGCCGGTCCGCGTGCGCGGCGCCGGTGCGAGGCGCTCACCGGGAAGGGTCCCGGTGCGAGGCGCCGGCCCGATGCCGGGAGGTTCAGGCCCGCGCGGCCGTCAGCTCGGCGGCCACCAGCTCCGCGATCTGCACCGCGTTGAGCGCCGCGCCCTTGCGGAGGTTGTCGTTGGACAGGAAGAGCGCCAGGCCGTTGTCCACCGTCTCGTCGACGCGGATCCGGCCGACGTAGGAGGGGTCCTTGCCCGCGGCCTGCAGCGGGGTGGGGATCTCCGAGATCTCCACGCCGGGCGCCTCGGCGAGCAGCTCGTAGGCCCGCTCGACGCTGATCGGCCGCGCGAACCGCGCGTTGACCTGCAGCGAGTGCCCGGAGAAGACCGGGACGCGGACGCAGGTGCCGGACACCTTGAGGTCCGGGATCTCCAGGATCTTGCGGGACTCGTTGCGGAGCTTCTGCTCCTCGTCGGTCTCGAAGCTGCCGTCGTCGACCAGGTTCCCGGCCAGCGGGACCACGTTGTAGGCGATGGGCCGCTTGTAGACGGACGGCTCGGGGAACGCGACGGCGGCGCCGTCGAAGGTGAGGCGGTCGGCGTTCCCGGTGACCTCGGACGCCTGGCCGTGCAGCTCGGCGACGCCGGCCAGCCCGGACCCGGACACCGCCTGGTACGTGGTGGCGACCAGGGCGACCAGCCCGGCCTCCTCGTGCAGCGGGCGCAGCACCGGCATCGCGGCCATGGTGGTGCAGTTCGGGTTGGCGATGATGCCCTTGGGGCGGTCCGCGAGGGCGTGCGGGTTCACCTCGGAGACGATCAGCGGCACGTCGGGGTCGCGGCGCCACGCGGAGGAGTTGTCGATCACGACCGCGCCCTGGCCGGCCACCTTCTCGGCGAGGTCGCGGGAGGTGCCGCCGCCGGCGGAGAAGATCACGATGTCCAGGCCGGTGTAGTCCGCGGTGGCGGCGTCCTCGACGACGACCTCGCCGTCCGCCCACGGCAGCGTCTTCCCCGCCGACCTGGCGGACGCGAACAGCCGCAGCTGCGTCACCGGGAACTTCCGCTCGGCCAGCACGCTGCGCACGACCCCGCCGACCTGTCCGGTCGCTCCGACGATTCCGATCCTCATGCGGTCTCTCTCCGATCTGGTGGTGCGCTCCCGGCGGCGCTGGTCCCGGCCCGGGCCGACGCCGCCGCTTCGAGTATCCCCCGGCCCGGGAGGAGGGCGATGCGGGATTTCACGTGCCGAGACGTGGCCCGGCCGCGAGCGGCTCCAGGGCGGCGAGCAGATCCAGCGCGGCGTCGCGGCTGCCGGGCCCCGCGGGCAGCAGCGGCAGCCGCACGTCCGGGGTCGGGATCCGGCCGCGGGCGTGCAGCGCGGCCTTGATCACGGTCGGGTTCGGCTCGCGGAAGAGCGCGGCGCTCAGGGCGGCCAGCCGGTGGCCGAGTGCCCGGTCGCCGGTCGCGGCCAGCTCCGCCCAGCGGGCGGTGGCCAGGTGCGCGGAGGCGGCGATGGCGCCGTCGGCGCCCAGCGCCAGCAGGGCGGGGGCGAACTGGTCGTCCCCGGCGAGCAGCGCGAAGCCCGCGGCCGGCCGGTCGCCGAGCAGCGCGACGATCTCCGCGTCGACCGCACCCGTGGCGTACTTCATGCCGGTGACGCCCGGGATCGCGGCCAGCTCGCGCAGTGCGGCCAGGCTCAGCGGCTGCCCCGTGCGCAGCACCACGTGGTAGGCGATCAGCGGCACCGGCGCGGAGGCGGCCAGCGCGCGGAAGTGGGCGATCACGCCCTGTTCGCCCGGACGGGTGAACGAGGGGACGGTCACCAGGGCGGCGTCCGGCCGTACCGGCAGGTCGGCGAGGGCGGCCAGTTCGCGGGCCGTGGTGCGGGTGCCGCCGCCGGCGACGCCGACGGTAAAGCGGGCGCCGCGCTCCCGGCAGACCCGGCCGACGGTCTCGGTGACCGCGCGGCGCTCGTCGCCGTCCAGGGCCGCCGCCTCGGCGGTCGTCCCCAGGGCCACGAGCCCGGTCGCGCCGTCGTCGAGCACCTGGTGCGCGAGCGCCTCCAGGGCCGCGGTGTCCACCTGCCCGGCGGACCCGAACGGGGTGATCAGCGGTACGTGGATCATGTCTGCGAGTGTCACCCGGCCCCTCGCGGAAGGTCCAGTGAAATGTCGTGCATGGCACTCTTAAGCAGCTCTACTCTTCGGTCCATGTACGAGATATCCGCGGACCCGGCCCGCCTCGACGTCCCCCGCATCCACCACTGGCTGTCCACCGACGCCTACTGGGCGCTCGGCCGCACCCTGGCCAAGCAGGAGGCGGCGATCGCCGGCTCCCTCAACTTCGGTGCGTACCACGGGGAGTCGGGCGAGCAGCACGGCTACGCCCGGGTGGTCACCGACCAGGCGACCTTCGCCTGGCTCTGCGACGTCTACGTCGCCCCCGAGGCCCGCGGCCACGGCCTCGGCACCGCGCTGGTGGCCGCCGCCCGCGACCACCTCTCCCCCTTCGGCCTGCGCCGCATCCTCCTGGCCACCGACGACGCCCACGGCGTCTACGCCAAGATCGGCTTCGAGCCCCTCGGCAACCCGGAGAAGTGGATGTCCCTGGGCCTTCAGTGACCGCCGCCGCAGGGTCGCTCAGGATCCCGGGCCCGGCGGCGGCCCGGGAAGGGCGGTGACGTTCCGCGCCGCCTGGATCAGCGGGCCCATCCCGATCACGCCGTGCGGTGCCGGCGCCCCGTCGCGCAGCCGCCGGGACCGCTCCTCGTTACGCGCGTAGCCGAGAAACGGTATGCCGGCCTCGTCGGCCGCCTGGGCGTCCATCACCGAGTCGCCGATCATCAGGCACCGGTCCCGCGTGACACCGAGTTCCTTCACGGCCCGGTCCAGGCAGTCGGGATGGGGCTTCATCCACCGCGGGTCGTCGGTGCGCCGGCCGAATATCCGGGGCCCGAAGAGGTCCTTCAAGCCGTGCGCCTTCAGGTAGCTGTCCACTGCCTCCGGCGCGTTGTTCGTGGTGATGGCGAGCAGGCGCCCGCTCCGGTGCATCAGCTCCGCGAACTTCGCGGCCCCAAAGGTCGGTTCGGCCTTGGAAGCGGCTTCGATCTCCTCCTCGGCCATCCGCCGCTCAAGGAGCGGGAACACGCCGAGGAGGTCCGCGGATCTCAGTATCCGGTGCGGATCCCTGGTCTCCGACCACCGGACCGCCTGAGCGGGCAGCCCCAGATCGACCAGGAGGTCGCACAGCGTGACGGCGATGTCCCGTGCCGGATGCCTGGCGAACAGCCGGCACAACGGTCCGTCGAAGTCCCAGAGCAGGCAGGTCGCCCTGTTCAGGAGAACCTCCGGCAGGTGGTCGCCCCAGGTCGCGTCGCCCGACTGGTTGTACTGAGAAGTCACTTGACGAGTGTCACGGGCCGGACCGTCGAAGGCCAGAGCGCGGCTTCGGCTACCGGCGGCCGGTCCGCTGGAGGAACGCCTGGAGCGCGAGTTCGACGGCCGGCAGCGGAAGCGTCTTGTCCAGCTCCAGATGGGGCCGTGCCGCCTCCAGCGCCCTGCCCACCACGACGGCGGCGGCACGGAGCCGCTCGGGGGCGCCCCGGCGGCGCGCGGGGGTGGCAGCGGGCCCGGCCGTCGAAGAACCGGCGGCCACTCCCCCGTCGGCGGAAGTCTCCACCTCCGCTGCGTCGGCGGCCGTCAGACGGGCGGTGGCCCGCAGCACGTCGGTGCACAGCGACTGGACGCGCTTGTAGGCGCGGTAGTGCGGCAGGTCGGCCCGGGCGCCCGCCGCGGCGTCCGGACCCACCGCGCGCTCCCAGCACGCGATGACCTCCGCCTCCTGGTCCGCGGGGTAGCCCATGAGGTGCAGGTGGGTGGCGAGGTCGTACAACGGGTCGCCGACCAGGGCCAGTTCCCAGTCGATGGTCCACAGCCCGCCCGCACGGTCGACCACGAAGTTCTTCCGGTGCAGGTCGCCGTGGAGCAACTTGCGCGGACGATCGGTCAACTCGGGCCGGCGCTCGGCGAATTCCGCCAGCTTCTCCGGGGGTACGCCCAGGTCCGTCAGCAGGCCGTCCATGTCCTGGCGCTGCTGGTCGTAGGCGTGGCTGAAGGTGAAGTGCAGGAGCCGGCTCAGGAACTGGCTGGACCCGCCGTGCTCGGGATACGCCGCGAGGTTGCAGTCCGCGCACCCGTCGACCGCGGGACTGCCGTACTCCACGAAGCGGTCGGCGTCGATCGAGGCGAGCGCCGCGAACAACTCCTCGATCTGCCGGAGGAACCGCTCCGCGACGCGACCGGCACGCCCGCCGCGCACCCGGTCCAGGGTCGCGCCCTCGATGAACTGGATGAGGGCGATGAGCACCGGTGGCGGTCCGGCCTGCACCTGCTGCTCGCACACCCGCGGGACACGGCGGACCGCGTCCCCGAAACGGTCGCGCAGCAACCGCAGCACCACGTCCTCGGACGGGAACCACCGCATGTCGTACCAGAGCACTCCGTCCCGCGGCTCCCGCAGCTTGAGCCACCGGAACTCCTTGGCGAGCGCCGAGGAGGCGTCGACCCGGACGGCGAAGGTCCGGTGGTGGTTGCCCTTGAGCGGGCCCTCCACCCGATCCGCTCCCACGACGCCCACCTGCGCCTGTTGGGAGGTCCCCCGCACGGTCGCCCTCGCGGTCAAGTTCGCTCTCTTACCCTTCTTGGGCCGATGTCACACCCGAAAGGGCCCACGATAAGGCGCGCCACCGCCGTTGCCAGCCCTTTGTCAGCTTCCGGCACGGGGTTGTAACCCGGACAGGTGAGGCGCTGGAGGATGGCTGGAGGACGGCTGGAGGATCAGCCGAACACCTTGAGCGGCTCGGCGATGGTGTTCCACAAGGAGTCGAACCACCGCTGGCTCTCCTCCACGAAGCGCGAGCCATGGCCGGCGGTGTCCTCCGGATCGGCGCGGTACGGGAAGAGCACCGCCCCGACGCCCAGGACGTCGTAGATCTCCCCCTGGTGCTCCCCGTAGGTGATGTCCCGCCTGACCACGTGGTAGAAGCCCGACAGCGCGGATCGGCCGTTGAGGATGTACAGCTTGTGCAGCGGGGTGACCGGCATCGCCCTCAACTGCACGGTCTGGACGATGTCCGCCCGTACGTCGGTCACCATGCGGAAGGCGCTGGCGAGCGAGACGACCTGCGCCCCCACCAGTTCGCGCAGCCGCACCAGCGGCCACTCCTCCTCCCCGTCGACCAGCCGGGGAATCCCCAGAATGGCGTCCGGCGTGGGGAGCAGGAGCCGCAGCCGGATCGACTTCGGGTTCAGCTCACCGGCTATGACCCGGTTCAGGGGCGCGCCGAGGGCGCTGCTGAGGGTCTCGGCGGAGAGCGAGTACGCGTCGATCGTGACGTCCTCGGCCTCGAAGGCCTCGGCGATGAAGCGGTCCAGGATCTTGAAGGTGGGCCCGGGCGTCTCCTGCGCGGCCGGCGGCGGCGCGCTCGCGTCCTTCCAGTCCAGCACCTCGGCGGCGCGTCCGCGCTGGTTGTCGAGGTAGCCGGCCCTGCGCAGTTCGGTCAGCGCGCGCTGGACGGTGGGGCGGGAGACGTTGAAGCGGTGCTCCAACTCCGCCTGCGGAGGGAGGCGTTCGCCCACGCGGTAGACGCCGTCGTGGATCTCACCGCGCAGCACGTCCGCGATGTGCAGGTACGGCGGCTGAGTGGCGCCCGTGACTTCCTGCTCTTCCTCGTTCACGTCCCTACGCTACCAACTCCCCCTCATTCAGGACTGCTTGCTTGACCTGAGTTTACCGATCTCAGGCAACCGGGCACACCCTTGAATGAGAGAACTCATTCAACTAGCCCACAGGACGGGCAAGTTGAATGATCCAACCTCAACTCGGGGGTCGCAACTTCCCGTCCAAGGACGTACGGGACACACCGCACCACCCGCCTTCAGCACGAAGCCACGAAGCAGGGCGTCACGAAGGAGGGACCGGTCATGCTCGTTCTCAGCTTGTGTGCCTATGCGTGCGAACAACTTGTCCAGTGGCGGTACGGCGCGGCCGGGATGCTCGCGGTCGGGCTCGTCACCTGGGGGCACAAGTCCCGCAACACCACCTGCACGGCCATCGGACTCACCGCACTGGCGCTGCTGCTGGCGCAGTGAGTCCGCGGACGGCACGGCGGCAGGTCAGAAGACCTCCGGGCACCAGGGCCTGCGCGCCGTGCGGAACAAGGTGTCGGCCGAACCGACCGCGCCCGGGCGGTGTTCGGTCACCCGGCCCAGTGCGGCCAGCCGGGACGCCGACTCGTCGCCGAGGTAGAGGCATCCCAGGTCCGCGACATCGAGGGTGAGTTCGGCCGCGTCCGCGGGGGAGGCGGCCGTGCACCGGCCGGCACCGGTCGCGTCGGTCTCCAGGACGAAGCGGCCGCCGGCCAGCCCGGCGTCGTCCCGCACCTCCAGCACCAGGCGGGCGGCTGCTCCGCCGTAGGTCCGGGCCGACAGCGCGACGGGGACGTCGAGCATCCGCAGCCACATGAAGTCCGCGTGCGTCTCGGTCCGCGCGGCGCGCGGGTCGCCCAGCAGCAGCGGCAGCACGTCGTCCGGGGCGCGGTGACCGGAGTTGATCATCGTCACCCAGTCCAGCGACAGCAGGAACCGCCACAGCGCCTGCTCGGCGGCCGGCGTGGCGGCGATCAGCTGGAGCACCTGGGCGTCGACCCGCGGCAGCTTGCCCGGCCAGGGATGGTCGATGGTCCGGTACGCGACGAGGCCCTGGACCTCGTCGTGCTCGTCACGGTGCAGCGCGACGAACGGCTCGGTCCACGGCTGGGAGGGGAACTGGACCTCGCCGGTGACGACGTCCCACCAGCGGCCGTCGCGGCTGATGGCGCCCGGCGTCAGGGCGCGCACCCGTTCGTGCAGCGCGGGCCCGGACTTGCGGACCTCCGCGATGTCGGCGAGGTCGACCCGGCCGCCGTCCGTCGGCCCGGCGTAACGGCCGTCCATCGCGGCCCGCGGGACGTTCACCTCCCAGTCCACCACCCAGGTGGCCGGGCCGAAGCCGAACCGCCCGTAGATCGGGTATTCGGCGGCGACCAGGATGGCCACGGCCTCGCCGCGCTCCTTGGCGTCGGCCAGGTCGGCCGCCATCATCCGGCTGGCCAGGCCGCGGCGGCGGTGGGTGGCCGTGACGGCGACGTTGGTGATCGCCGAGGCGGCGACGAACGCCCCGCCCGGCACGGTCAGTTCACGCGGCATGCTGCGGAAGGTCGCGACGCAGCGGCCCCGGTCGAAGGCGCCGCGGGTGCGCGCGAGATCGAACCCGGGACGCCGTGCCGCCACTTCCTCGTCCGTCACGGACGGCGCCCGGTGGAACCCCGTCCCCAGGGCGCGCACCCAGTCGGCGACGTCGGATTCGTCCAGCGTGCGGGTCTCAAGGGTCATGCCCGCACGCTAGGCGAGCGCCTCACCGCGCTGCATCCGATTAACCGCCCGGCCTCAGCCCGGCCCGCGGCCGGACCCGCCGGGCCTCAGCTCAGCCCACCACAGCGCACGCCGGGCAATGGGCGTCCGGCCACCTCCCGCTCACGGCCGGGCCGCCCGGCCGCAGCACGGTCCAGCTCGGCTCGGGGCCAGCCGGCCACTGCGCCCGCCGGGCACGGGGCATTCGGCCGCCGCCCGCCCAGAGCCGGGCCCGACCGGCCAGCACGGTCCGCAACTCGGCCCGCAGGCCGGCCCACCACAGCGCCCGCCAGGCAGGGG
>WRCZ01000165.1 GCA_009783685.1 Actinomycetes bacterium | reverse complement strand
GGCGTTGAAGAACACCGGGAAGAAGACCAGCACGACCGCCGAGGCGACCTTGGATGCCGGGCCGAGGCCGAACCAGATGAGGAAGATCGGGGCCAGCACGATGCGCGGCATGGCGTTGAGGATCTTCACGTAGGGCCCGAAGACGTCGGCGAGGAAGCGCACCCGGCCCAGGGTGATGCCCAGCAGCACACCGGCGGCGACGCCGATCACCCAGCCGTACAGGGCCTCCTGGAGGGTCGTCCAGATCTGCTCGCCGAGCGAGCCCTGGGCCGTGCCGTGCATGATCCAGGTGTGGATCTGGTCCCAGACCTGCGAGGGCATCGAGAAGTTGAAGGCGTCGATGATGCCGGCCCGGGAGAACCACTCCCACAGGCCGAGGAACAGCGCGAGCACGACCAGCCGGGCGGCGTTGACGAGCAGGGCGCGCTTGCGGACCGCGCGGGCCCGCGCCTTGGTGCGCTCGGCGGCGTCCGTCGGCTTGGCCACGGCACCGGCGGCGGGCAGGGATACGGACTCAGGCGGCATGTCCTGCGCCCCTTTCACGAGTGATGCGGACCTCTTCGCCGAGCGACGACCAGATCTCGCGGTAGATCTCCACGAACCGGGGCTCCAGGCGGACCTCCTCGACCTTGCGGGGGCGCGGCAGGTCGATGGTGAAGACCTCCTTGACGGTGGCCGGGCCGGCGGTCATCACGACGACCTTGTCGGCCAGCGCGATGGACTCCTCCAGGTCGTGGGTGACGAAGACGACGGAGGACCCGGTGCCCGCCCACAGGTCGAGCAGCTGGTCGGACATCAGCGCCCGGGTCTGCACGTCGAGCGCGGAGAACGGCTCGTCCATGAGCAGGATCTTCGGGTCGTTGACGAAGGTGGCCGCCAGGGCCACGCGCTTGCGCTGGCCGCCGGACAGCTGGTGCGGGTAGCGGTCCTCGAAGGCGCCCAGGCCCACCCGGGCCAGCCAGTCGCGGGCCCGGTCCCGGGCCTCGGCCTTGGGGACGCCGCGGAACCGCGGTCCCGCCATCACGTTGGAGAGCACCGTGCGCCAGGGGAAGACGGCGTCCTGCTGGAAGACGAAGCCGACGTCGTCGCCGATGCCGCGCACCGGCTCGCCGGCCACCAGCACCTCGCCCTCGGTGGGTTCCTCCAGGCCGCTGACGAGGGTCAGCGTGGTCGACTTGCCGCATCCGGTGGGGCCGACGACCGCGACGAACTCACCGCGGTCGACGGTCAGGTCAAGATCCCGTACGGCGGTGTGCAGCGTTCCGGACGGTGTCCGGAACGCCTTGCCCGCCCCCCGCAGCTCGATGGCGGGGCTCGTGTTGCTGGTCATGGCGGTGGACGTTAGGAGCGTCACACCGGGTGCCGACAGCCTTGTGAGCGCTGGGCCCCTTCTGCTCGCAGAGCGGTGTTCTGCTCGTTTTGCTCGCCGCCAGGACAACGAAAGCGAAACGGACTCTGCCCATCCGCGGCTCCAGCGTTTACGTTGCGTTGACGACGCGGACGTCGGCGCATGCGGGGGCTGCGAGCTGCCGTACCGGACGTGGCGGCACATATCGGGTAGGGCCCAGGGTCGCCGGCGCGGCCCGTCGCGGTCGCCTCCGGCGCGCCGGGGCAGCCGGCCGGGGCGGTAGGGCCGCGAACGCGGGCTCCCGGCGTGGCCGGCCACCGATCCGGGCCGTCCGCACAGGGAATGAGCAGAAGGACCGGCAGGAACCGGAGTCGGAGGGCAGCGTCATGCGGATCGGATGGCCGCGCCGTGTCTCGGCGCAGGTCCTGCTGATGCAGGTGGCGATCACCACCGGCGTGACCACGCTGACCGCCGGCCTCTTCCTGGCGCCGCTCGCCCACGAGATCGACCACCAGGCGGAGCAGCGCGCGCTGGCGATCGCGCAGAGCGTCGCGTCCGACCCGCAGATCGCCAGGGACCTGGTGACCACCCGCCCGACGCCCGACGGCCCGGTGCAGGCGGAGGCCGAGCAGGTGCGCAAGCGGACCCGCGCGCTCTACGTGGTGGTGATGAACACCGAGGGCATCCGCTGGTCGCACACCGACACATTCCAGATCGGCCAGGTCGTCTCGACCAGCCCGGACGACGCCCTGGACGGCCAGGAGGTCATGCAGATCGACAGCGGCACGCTGGGGCGCAGCGCCCGCGGCAAGGTCCCGCTGCGGGACGCCGACCACCGGATCGTCGGCGCCGTCTCGGTCGGCATCCGGTACAGCAGCGTCCGCAGCCGGCTGGTGGCGATCGTGCCCAGCGTGCTGATGTACGCGGGCGCCGCGCTCGCGGCCGGCACCCTCGCCGCCTACTGGGCGTCGCGGCGGCTCCAGCGGGCCACGCACGGGCTGGCGTTCGCCGACATCTCCGCGCTCCTGGACGAGCGGGAGGCGATGCTGCACGGCATCCGCGAGGGCGTGCTCGCGCTCGACCCGCAGGGCAGGGTGCGGCTGGTCAACGACGAGGCGCAGCGCCTGCTCGGCCTCGACGGCGACGCCGCCGGGCGCCCGCTGGACGACCTGCTGCCGCCCGGCCGGACCACCGACGTGCTGGCCGGCCGTACCGAGGGCGCCGACCTGCTGACCGTCAGCGAGGGACGGGTACTGATCGCCAACCGCATGCCGACCGAGGACGGAGGTGCCGTGGTCACCCTGCGGGACCGCACGGAGCTGGAGACGCTGGGCCGGGAGCTGGACTCCACGCACGGCCTGCTGGACGCGCTGCGCGCCCAGGACCACGAGCACGCCAACCGGCTGCACACGGTGCTCGGGCTGCTCGAACTCGGCCTGACCGACGCGGCCGTGGACTACGTCGCCGAGGTCGCGGACACCCACCGCGCCTCGGCCGAGGAGGTCGCGGACCGGGTGCACGTGCCGCTGCTGTCGGCGCTGCTGGTCGGCAAGGCGGCCATCGCCGCGGAGCGCGGCGTGGCACTGCGGATCTCGCGCGCCACCTGGCTGCCGGACCGGGTGGTCGACCCGCGGGACCTGGTGACGGTCCTCGGCAACCTCATCGACAACGCGCTGGACGCCGCGGCCTCCACGGTCGAGGTGGAACTGCGGGCCGAGCGCACCACGCTGGTGCTGCGGGTGAGCGACGACGGGCCGGGGGTGCAGCCCGAACTGCGGGAGCGGATCTTCACCGAGGGCTGGACCACCAAGAAGTCGCCGGCCCACCGCGGGCGCGGCCTCGGCCTGGCACTGGTGCGCCGGCTGGCCGAGCGGTACGGCGGGATGGCCCGGGTCGGCGCCCGCGCGGGCGGCGGCGCCGTGTTCACCGTGGTGCTCCCCGAGGCGCTGGCGTCCGCGGAGTTCACCGCCGAGCTGTCGGCCGCGGCGCCGGGAGGGGCGAGATGATCGACGTCCTGGTCGTGGAGGACGACTTCCGGGTGGCCGAGATCAACGCGGCCTACGTCGGCAAGGTCCCCGGCTTCCGGGTGGCCGCCCGCGCGCACACCGCCGCGCACGCCCTGGCCACGCTGGAGCGCACCCGCATCGACCTCGTGCTGCTGGACCACTACCTGCCCGACGAGACCGGCCTGACGCTGGTCCGCCGGATGCGCCAACTCGGCCACCACGCCGACGTGATCATGGTGACCGCGGCCCGGGACGTGGCGACCGTGCAGGCCGCGATGCGGCTCGGCGCGCTGCAGTACCTGGTCAAGCCGTTCGGCTTCGCGGGCCTGCGGGCCAAGCTCGAGGGGTACGCGGCGCTGCGCCGCACCGTGGACGGCGTGGTCGGCGGGGGCGGCGGCGAGGCCGGGCAGGAGCAGGTGGACCGGATCTTCGGGGCGCTGCGCACCGCGGCCGCGTCTCCCGCGTCCCTGCCCAAGGGCCACTCGGCGCCGACCGCCGAGCTGATCAGGCGGGTGCTCCAGGAGGCCGGTGGGGCGCTGTCGGCGCACGAGGTGGCCGAGCGGGCCGGGCTCAGCCGCTCGACCGCGCAGCGCTACCTCAAGCACCTGGAGCAGGCCGGCCGGGTGCGGCTCTCCCTGAAGTACGGGGACACCGGCCGGCCCGAGCACCTGTACGCCTGGGCCGCTCCCGTCTGAGGGACGGGTCAGGCGGCGCCGGCTCCGGTGAGCGAGCGCACCTCGGTCTCCGCGTACGTGGCCTCGTCGGCCGGCTCGTGCGAGGTGACGGTGCCGAGCCAGCCGGCCAGGAAGCCGAGCGGCACGGACACCAGCCCGGGGTTCTCCAGCGGGAAGACGTGGAAGTCGACCCCGGGCAGCAGCGCGTCGGGCCGCCCGGACATCACCGGCGAGAACACCACCAGCAGCAGGGCCGGCACCAGCCCGCCGTAGATCGACCAGACCGCGCCGCGGGTGGTGAAGCGGCGCCAGAACAGCGAGTACAGCAGCGCCGGGAGGTTCGCGGAGGCGGCGACGGCGAAGGCCAGGCCCACCAGGAACGCCACGTTCTGGTCCTGGGCGAGCAGGCTCAGCGCGATGGCGACCGCCCCGACGCCGACCGCCGCGAGCCGCGCCACCCGCACCTCGCGGCGCTCCGACTCGCCCTCCTCCGCGGGCGGTTCGTCCCGCGCGGCGGCCCGCTTGCGGCGCCATGTGGCGTACAGATCATGGGCGACCGACGCCGAGGAGGAGAGCGTGATGCCCGCGACCACCGCGAGGATCGTCGCGAACGCCACCGCGCCGACCACCGCGAACAGCACGGTCCCGCCGGTGGTCCCCTGTCCGCCGCCGAGTGCCTCCGCGAGCAGTGGCACCGCGGTGTTCCCTGCCTCGTTGGAGGCGTGCACCTTTCCGGTGCCGACGACCGCGGCGGCGCCGAAGCCGAGCACGATCGTCATCAGGTAGAAGGCGCCGATCAGCCCGATCGCCCACACCACCGAGCGGCGGGCGGACCGCGCGGTGGGCACGGTGTAGAAGCGGGACAGGATGTGCGGCAGTCCCGCGGTGCCCAGGACCAGGGCCAGGCCGAGGCTGATGAAGTCCAGCCGGTTGGTCCAGCTCCCGCCGTACTTCAACCCGGGCGCCAGGAACGCCTGGCCGTGCCCGCTGTTGGCGGCCGCGGTGTTCAGCAGGCGCCCGAAGTCGCCGTGGAAGCGCGCCAGCACCATCACGGTGAGCGCCACCGTCCCGCCGATCAGCAGCACCGTCTTGACGATCTGGATCCAGGTGGTGGCCCGCATCCCGCCGAACGACACGTAGAACACCATCAGGGCGCCCACCCCCACCACCGTCCAGGTGCGGGCCGCTCCGCTGTCGCTGCCGCCGAGCAGCACCCCCACCAGGCTGCCGGCGCCGACCATCTGCGCCACCAGGTAGAGGATCGACACGGTGACCGAGGCGGTGCCCGCGGCGATCCGCACCGGGCGCCGCCGCATCCGCGCGGCCAGCACGTCGGCGAACGTGTACCGCCCGCAGTTGCGGACGAGTTCGGCGACGAGCATCAGCACCAGGAGCCAGGCCACCAGGAAGCCGACCGAGTACAGCAGCCCGTCGTAGCCGAACAGCGCGATCAGCCCGGAGATGCCGAGGAAGGACGCCGCGGACATGTAGTCGCCGGCGAGCGCGAAGCCGTTCTCCAGCGGGGTGAACAGCCGCCCCCCGGCGAAGAACTCCACCGTCGAGCTGCGCCGCCGCCCCGCCCATGCCGTGATCGCCAGCGTCGCGGTGACGAACACCGTGAACAGCACGATCGCCAAACCGTGCCGCTCCCCCGCCGCCTGGGCGAGGAGCGGTCCGCCGCCGTTCAACGCACCCGCTCCTGACCGGTCCTGGTCGCCAGCGACCACCGCAGGTCCAGCGCGATCCGGTCCCGCCGCACCCGGGCGTGCCGGGCGTAGGCCCACGTCAGCAGGAACGTCGACGCGAACTGCGCCAGGCCCGCGACCATCGCCACGTTCAGCTCACCGGCCACCCGATGCGCCATCAGCCGCGGCGCCGCCGTCGCCGCCACCAGGTACAGCAGGTACCAGACCAGGAACGCGGCGGTCATCGGGAACGCGAACCGGCGGTAGCGGGACCGCACTTCGCGGAACGCCGCGCTGTCCTGCACCTCCAGGTAGGCCGCGGCCCTGCCGTCGGGTGGCCGTTCCTCGACGGACTCCTGCGGCCGGGCGGGACCCTGCTGTTCGGGCACCCACGCTCCGCCACCCGTCGCGTCCCGCCACGGGTCGTCCATCCGCAGCGGCCCCAGCTCTCCCCCGTGGTCGTTCTCCACCGAACTCTCCCGTTCCTACCGACCGGCCGGCCGATGCGCCCAATCATGGACAGAGCGGGAAGTTCCAGCTCCAACAAGCCGATACCTTCACCCCATCAGGTGATCCCGTGCCGGAAGGCGTACCGGACGGCCTGAGCGCGGTCGCGTACCCCGGCCTTGGCGAACAGGTTGTTGATGTGCGTCTTCACCGTGGCCATGCTCACGTGCAGCCGGGACGCGATCTCGGAGTTGGACAGGCCGTCGGCGACCAGGGCCAGCACCTCGGCCTCGCGGGCGGTCAGCCCGTCCGGCAGCTGCGGCTGCGCCCCGGCCTCGCGGCCGGCCCCCACCGGGCCCCCGGAGGACAGCGCGTCCAGCACCCGGCTCTGCACCGCCGGGGACAGCCCCGCCCCGCCCGCAGTGACGTCCGCGATGGCCCGGGCGATCTCGTCGCCGCCCGCGTCCTTCGTCAGATACCCCCGCGCGCCCGCCCGCAGCGCGGGGAACAGGTCGTCGTCGTCCGCGTACGTGGTGAGCACCACCACCTGCGTGCCCGGGTGCTCGGACCGGATCCGCCGGGTCGCCTCCACCCCGTCGCACCGCGGCATCCGCAGGTCCATCAGCACGACCTCCGGCTGCTGTTCGGCCACCAGCCGCACCGCCTCCTCCCCGTCGGCCGCCGCACCGACCACCTCGATGCCGGGCAGCAGCCCCAGCAGCATCACGATCCCTTCGCGGACCACCGTCTGGTCGTCCGCGACCACCACCCGCGTCATGCGGGCACCCGCAAGCGCACCACGAAGCCCTCCTCCGCCGGACCGGCGTCCAGCGCACCGCCCAGCAGTTCGGCCCGCTCCCGCATCCCTCTCAGACCGTAGCCTGCGCCGGAGGCCCCGAGAGAGTTGTCCACAGGTGTCTTTCCGCCGCCGAAGTCGCGGAACTCCAGCTCCACCTCGCCGGGCCGGTACTCCAGCCGCAGCGCGACCCTGGCCCCCGGCGCGTGCTTGCGGACGTTCGTCATCGCCTCCTGCGCCACCCGCCGCACGGCCAGACCCGCCTCCGGCGACAGCCCGCGCGGCTCCCCCTTCACCTCCAGCCGCGCGCCCTCGGACACGATCAGCTCCCGCAGGTACTCCTCCACCGGCGGCATGTCGCCGCGCAGCGCGGACAGCGCCTGCCGGGTCTCGGCCAGGCCCTCGCGGGCCATCCGCCGGGCGGCGGCCACCCGTTCCAGGACCATGTCCCGGTCCGCGCCCCGCTCGATCAGCAGCCGGGTCGCCTCCAGGTGCACGGTCTGCGCGGACAGGCTGTGCGCGAGCACGTCGTGGATCTCCCGCGCGATCCTGGCCCGTTCGGCGAGCGTGGCCGTCTCGGCCTCGGCCAGCCGCGCCGCCCGCTCCTGCTCCAGCAGCCGCTGCGTGCTGCCGCGGGCCTCGGCGTCCAGCCGCATGGTGTAGCCGCCCAGCGCCAGGCCGAGGCAGGTCAGCGTGGCCACCAGCCAGTTGTCCCCGCCCATCGCCGCGAAGCCGGCCAGCGCCGCCGCGGCCATCGGTGCTCCCGCCGCCAGCGGCAGCCGCTGGATCGCGACGACGGCGCTCCCGCACCACAGGATGCTGGCGCCGACGTTCCCGCCGAGCGCGTGGGCGATCCCGCCCCCCGCGACGAGCAGTCCGATCAGGGCGACGGACGGCCACAGCAGGTGGTGCAGCGTGGCGCGGAAGTACCCCCAGGTCACGGCGAACGCGGCGAGCACGCCGACGACCGCCCCCGCGGTCTGCCACGGGCCCAGGCCGCCCCGCCCCGTGATGCCCCACACCGCCGCGCCCACCAGGACCACCCGCACCACGCGGCCGAACTCGCGCCGCGCCGGCGAGCGCCCGGCCCGGGTGAGTGCCTCCCGGGACGGCCACGACGTCCAACTGGTCATGAGACCGCAGGGTACGACGGCTGCCGCTTCTGGGCGCGCAGTACGAGCACGGCACCGCGGATCAGCAGGGTCCCGGCGACGGCCAGCAGCAGCGAGCCGGTCCGCTGGTGGACACCCATCCCCGCGGCCCCGGCGTACAGGCCGACGCGGACCGCGATCCCCACCACCCACACGCCGATCGTGGCCCTGGTGCCCTGGACCCACACCGAGCCGTCCGCGTCCTTCCACATCCGGGTGGTGCCGGCCCAGGCCATGCCCATGACGCCGGCCACGACCAGTTCCGCCGCGAGCAGCGCGATCGAGGCGTCCCGGTGGGCGCTGTCGAGCAGCCCGCCGTCGCGGACGGCGAGCACGACGAGGACGACGGGCAGCAGCCACCACCGGCCGCCGGCCCCGACCCGCCGCGGCCTGAGCTGGCGCACGATCACCACGGCGACGACCGCCACGATCACCAGGGCATTGACCAGACCGGACATGAGGAACGCCTCCACAACGCGGTTCGATGGATCCGGAATGACTAGAGAGGAGCGAGAGGAGCCGAGAGGAGCTCCGACACCCTCAAATCTAGAGAAACCCGCAGGTCAGGGGATCAGGCCACGGGTTGAACCCCGGGTGGAAAGCTGGTCTCCACCCGCGGGTGGAGACCGCCGGTCCGACGCGGCCCGCCCGCTGCCGGTCCCGGCGCGTACGCTCGACGCCGGGGACGGGGTGAGGACCCGGGAGGTGGGCGGTGCGGGCGGTCAAGGCCAGGCTGTCGATACGCGCGATGCGGTCGGCGGCGGCGCGGAAGACGACGGCCGAAGGGCCGGCAGAGGGGCCGGGAGCGGTCCCGGCGGGATCCGCGCAGGCGGAAGGGCCGGCCGGAGCGGTCGCGGCGCGGGCAGGGGCATCGGAAGCAGCCCCGCCCGGAGCGGCCGCGGCCCAGGCGGCGGCACCGGCCGACGGGATCGTGGAAGCGGCGGTGGAAGCGGCCGCACCGGATGCGGGTCAGGGCAAGGGAATGCGGCGGACGTACCTGCTGTGGGCCGTCGCCGCGGCCGGGCTCGCCGTCGACCAGAGCACCAAGGCCATCGCCGCCGTCACGGTCGAGGGCCACGACCCCACGCACGCGCTCGGCGGCGCCGTGACGTTCACCGCGCTGCGCAACTCCGGTGCGGCCGGCTCCTTCGCCCCGCACGCCACGCTCGTCTTCACCTTCCTCGCCCTCGGCGTCCTCGCCTTCGTCGTCCGCGTCGCGCCGGCCGTGCAGCGGCCCGGCTGGGCAGTCGGCCTCGGCCTGATCTTCGCGGGCGCCGGCGGCAACCTCACCGACCGCCTGTTCCGCACGCCCGGCTTCGGCCGCGGCGCGGTCCTCGACTTCATCCAGATCGGGCACTCCGGCGTGTTCAACCTCGCCGACCAGTGCGTGACCGCCGGCTGCGTGGTGGCGCTGGTCCAGGCGATGCGCGGGGTGCCGATGCGCGCGAAGGTCCCGGAGTACGGGCACCCCTGACAGGGGCACCGCCCGGCACCGGACGTTCATGATCCGCTGACGTCGTCCGCGCCTCCTGTCCGCGTACGCTCGAACCGTGCCAGCCCCCCACCTGCATCGCGCCGCCGTCCTCGTGCTCGAAGGCGCGAAGCCGCTCGACGTCGGGATTCCCGCGCAGGTGTTCACGACCCGCGCGAGCATGCCGTACGAGGTGCGGGTGTGCGGCGCCGAGCCCGGCCTGGTGACCGGCGGCGACGGCCTGTCGTACCACGTCGCCCACGGCCTGGACGCGCTCGCGTGGGCCGACATCGTGTTCCTGCCCGGCTACCGGTTCCCCGACCGGGAGGACCCGCCGCGGGCCGTCGTGGAGGCGCTGGTCGCGGCGCACACCCGCGGTGCGCGGCTCGCCGCGATCTCCACCGGCGCGTTCGCGCTCGCCGCGACCGGGCTGCTCGACGGCCGGCGCGCCACCACCCACTGGCACTACACGCGGGCGCTCGCCGCGAAGCACCCGCGGGTCCGGGTCGACGAGAACGTGCTGTTCGTGGACGAGGGCAGCGTCCTGACGTCGGCCGGCGCCGCCTCGGGCATCGATCTGTGCCTGCACATCCTGCGCGGCGACCTCGGGGTGGCGGCCTCCAACCACGCCGCCCGGCGCCTGGTCGCCGCCCCCTACCGCAGCGGCGGCCAGGCGCAGTACGTGCCGCGCAGCGTGCCGGAGCCGCTGGGCGAGCGGTTCGCCGCCACCCGCGAGTGGGCCCTGCACCGGCTCGGTGAACCGCTGACCCTGGAGGCGCTGGCCCGGCACGCGGCGGTCTCGCCGCGCACCTTCTCCCGGCGCTTCGCCGAGGACACCGGCTACACGCCGATGCAGTGGGTGATGCGCGCCCGGATCGACGTCGCGCGCGAGTTGCTGGAGCGCTCGGAGCGGAGCATCGAGCAGATCGCCGCGGACGTCGGCCTCGGCACCGGGTCGAACCTGCGCCTGCACTTCCAGCGCATCCTGGGCACGACGCCGAGCGAGTACCGGCGCACCTTCACCAAGGGCGAGTAGCCCCCGACCGGGCCGCGGCCGGGTGGACGGACGCGGCCCGCGGGGCCCGACGTGCGGACCGTCCCCGGCCGCTGGCGAGATCCTTGCGAACCGTGGCGCTCACGCCCCGGCCACCGCCGCGCGCCACGCGCGAACCTGGTGGCGATACCGAAGGGACACGACATGACTCGCATCGCCATCAACGGATTCGGCCGCATCGGACGCAACGTGCTGCGCGTCCTGCTGGAACGCGACAGCGACCTGGAG
>WRCZ01000164.1 GCA_009783685.1 Actinomycetes bacterium | reverse complement strand
TCGCGGCCGGTGAGTGCGGCCGGCGTGGGCGCAACCGGTCGGGGGCGGGTCAGGAGGGCTCGCGGCCGGTGAGGGCGGCCAGCGTGGCGCGGATGTGGGCCAGGTGCGACCGGATCTCCTCGCGGTGCTCCTCGTGCTCGCGCAGGGTGCGCTCCGCGTCCCGCCGCACCCGCTCCTCGTGCAGCCGGGCCTGGGCCAGCAGCGCCGTGGCGCGGTCCTCGGCGTCGGCCTGCTGCGACCGCAGCGCCTCCTCCGCCTCCGCCCGCTCCCGGTGCGCCTCCTCCAGCCGCCGCTCGGCGTCGGCGAGCAGGTCGGCGAGCCGGCTGTCCACGCCCGCCTCGCGCTCGGCCAGTTCGTGCTCCAGCACGTCGAGCCGCTCCTGCCGCGCCTTGCCCGCGTCCGCGTTCTCCTGCCCGAGCTGGGCCTGTACGGCCTCCATCGCCGCGGTCGCCTCGCCGCGGACCGCGTCGGCCTCCGTGCGGGCCTCCCCGAGGATCTCCGCGGCCCGGCCGCACGCCTCGTCCATGACGGCCTGCGCCTGGTCCTCCGCCGCGGCCAGCCGCGCCGACGCGGCCGCGCGGGCCTCGTCCTGAAGGGTGCGGCGCGCGGTGTCCGCGGCGTCCCTGGCGTACTGCGCCTCGACCTCGGCCCGGTCCCGTACCGCCTGGGCCTCCTCCTCCACCAGCCGCAGCAGGTCCACCGCACCGGCGCCGAGCGAGTCGTACGCGGACGCGGCGAGGGCGTCCACCTGCTGCCGCAGCGCCGTGCACTCCGCGTCCATCTCGTTGGCCAGCACGGTCAGGCGGGCCGCGCGCTCCCACGCGGCGTCCCGGTCCTCGGACAGCTCGTCCAGGAAGCGGTCCACCTGATCGGGCCGGTACCCGCGACCGCGGACCGTGTCGAACCGTCCCTGTGCCGCACCCGGTGTGGTCGTCGTGTTACTGCTCATGCCGTCTGCCCCTCGCCGTCGGGCCGGTCCGAGTCATGGCCGCGTGGCCGCGCGCTGTGCACCATTTTTCGCTTATGCCCGAATTGTACGGGCTGCGACACTCCGGCCCTTCTCCTACCCGGCGACGCGCCGTACATGGAGAGCTACCCGTACCTCGACGAAGCCGCACGTGGCGGCGTACCCGCACAAGCGGCGCACCGGGCACGCGAGATGAAAGGGCCGGGTGGAGGCGTTCCTCCACCCGGCCCTACGACCGGCCGCCGCGCGCCCGGCGGTTGCGGCAGCCCGCCGCCGCCGTTACAGCAGCCCGTCCCACATCTGCTCGACGAGCACCGACCACCAGTTGTCCGGCGAGGAGATCGCCGCCGGGTCCTGGGCGGCCAACTGCGCCTGGAAGTCGACCGTCCAGCGGCCGGCCTGGTCAGGGGTCAGCCCGAGGCGCAGCCGCCACATCCGGCCGAGCAGCGCGAGGCAGCGGGCGAACTCCGGCAGGCTGGAGTTGACGAACTGCGGTGCCAGCGCGGGCGCTCCGCCCGGCCCGCCCTCCAGCGGCACCGCGACGATGTGCGCCGTGCCGTACTGCACGCACAGCTGGCGGCCGAAGTCGTTGCCCATGACCAGGTACGAGCCGGCGTCGGACGCCGGCTGCACCCCGCGCTGCGCGGCGAGTTCGGCGAGCGTCGGCACCGGCTGCCCCGGCTGGGCCTGCGCCCAGAAGAACGGCCCGAAGTCCACCGGCAGCCCGGCCCACATCAGCGTCTGCGCGACGATGTCCGGCACGCCGGCCCGGGAGACCGCGCGCTGGTCGAAGCGGAACACGGCCTGCGGGCCGAACGCGCCGGCCAGTTCCTGGCCGATCACGTCCAGGCCGACCGGCGGCACCCGCATCACGGTGTGCGCGTCCGGCATCGGCACGCGCTGCGGCTGGGGCCGGGCGGGCGCGCCCGCCACCTGGTGCAGCTCGCCCTGGTGCGTCAGCAGGTGCTGCACGCCCTGGCGGCGGCCCGCGTGTTCCCGGCCGTACGGCGCGGTGTGGCTGATCCGCACCTGCGGCCAGGTCTCGCGGACCATCCGCGCGCAGTACCCGCCGGGCAGGTCGCACGACTCCAACTCGGTGTGCAGCTCCAGCACCTGCTCCGGGCGGACGTTCATCGAGCGCAGCTCGTGCAGGATCTGCCACTCCGGGTGCGGGGTGCCCGGCGCGGAACGGCGGATGAGCTGCTGCTCGCTGCCGTCCTGGCCGCGGTAGCGCAGCACCGCCATGTAGCCGGGGCCGACCGTCGGCACGGCCGCAGCGCCCTGCGGGTACCCGTACGCCGGAGCGGGCGGCGGGGTGCCGGCGCCCGGCGGGGGCGGGGGCGGCGGGGGAGCGCCCGCACCGGGTCCGGGCGGGGGTCCGCCGGGGCCGGCGAGCATGGTGGCGGCGTAGTGGGGGTCGCCGGGCGGTGGGGTGCCGGCGCCCGGGCCGGGCGGCGGCGGGGGAGTGCCCGCGCCGGGGCCGGGAGGCGGGGGCGGGGGTCCGCCGGGGCTGGCGAGCATGGTGGCGGCGTAGTGCGGGTCGCCGGGCGGTGGGGTACCGGCACCCGGGCCGGGCGGCGGCGGAGGTGTGCCGGGGCCCGGAGGCGGGGGAACGGGCCCGCCCATGCTGGCGTTCGGCCCGCTCGGGGCGAGCATGGTGGCGGCGTACGCCGGGTTGCCCTCGGCGGGCGGGGGCGGCGCGTCGGGGGAGCGCTCCGGCACCCCGGCGGGCGGCGGCACGCTGCCCGGGACCGCCCTGGCCGACTCCAGGCCGGCGAAGTCCGCGGGGCCCGACGACGGAGCGGGCTGCTGCCCGGCGGCCGGCGGCGGCAGCGGCACGGCCGGCCCGCCCGGCGGCGGGTACGGCGAACCGCCCATGGTGTGCGGCACGCCCGGGTTCGGCACGCCGGGGTTGGGCATCCCGGGGCCGGGAACGGCGGGGTTCGGCACGCCCGGGGCGGGCGGGCCCTGGTGCGGCATCGGAGGGGGCGCCTGCTCGGCGGGCGCGATCATCGTCTTCGGCAGCGCGCTGCCGGCGGGCATCAGCTCGGTCCGCGCCTCGGACGCGATCTTGGGCGCCTCCGGCGGGTCGTCGGACTGGCTGATCGGCGGCGCGAACACGGTGGCGGGCACCGCGACGGACTGCCCCTCACCGGTGTCGCTGATGGTCTTCCCGGCCCAGCCCGCGTCCGCGCCCCCGGCGCTCTCGCCCGCGGCGGGCGCTGGGGCCTCGGCGTGGCGGCGGTAGTCGATGCCGCCGGACGGCGTGCCGGCCGCGGCGTCGGGTGAACTGCCCTCCGCCGCGGGGGAGTCGGTGCGCCGGGAGTGGTCGACATCGCCGGACGAAGCACCCGCGTCCTGACCGGAGTCCCGCGCGCCCGCGCCGGAGGCGGAGGAGCGGCGGTCCGGGATGCCCATGCGGTCGGCCGCTTCCTGGAGCCACTGGGGCGGGCTCAGCAGGAAGGACGTGGCCTCCAGGTCGATGCGCTGCGGCGGCTCCGGTGCCGCGTCGTCCGGCACGGCGCCGTACTCCTCCTCGTAGCGGCGGATGAGTTCGCCGATGGGCAGGGCGGGCCAGAGCGTGGCCTCGCCGCTGTCGCGGGCGATGATGACGCGGACCAGGCCGTCGTCGGTGAGCGGCCCGCCCTCCCGCGTCTCGGACCACACCACGAAGCCCAGGTCGAACTCGCGGACCCGGACCTCCCGGGCCTGGTACGACGGGACGTCGCCGTTGATCCAGCGCTCGGCGCGCTCCTGCGCCTGTGCGAAGGTCACCATCTGCGGCCTCACCCCTCCACCGGGACGGCGGTCGCGAAACCGCCGTCCACCATCAGGTTCGCCACCGTCTCCAGCTCCGGCGGGTTGCCGGCGAGCCGCATCAGGAACTCGTCGAACGAGTCGCCGCACGGCAGCAGCAGGTCGGCGACGCGCTCTGCCGGGCTGTCCCAGCGGTCGCCGTCGCGCACGTCGTCGTAGGCGCAGAGCCAGACCGAACCGTTCTGCTCGCCCTTGACCTTGACGGCCAGCACGCCCCCCTGGACGTAGCCGACCGCCAGGTAGTCCTTCGTCAGGTGGTCGCGCAGGCACTTGTTCACGTAGACCAGGTCGTTGACCGCCGCGTCCTCGCGCACGGTGAAGAACGGCTGGTCGACCAGCAGGCCCAGATCGGCGTCGAGCGCCACGCCGTTGGGCGCGCAGCCGCCGGCCGCCTTCAGGAAGGTGCGGTAGGCGCCGGGGAGCCGGTAGCCCAGATCCTCCTCGACGTCGCGCACCTGCTGCTCCGTCACCGCGACCGCGTCCTTGGGCAGGCCGAAGTGCACCGGGCGGGTCTCCTGCAGGGGGCGGGTGCCGCGCTTGGCGTGGTCGGCGGACGACGTCGCCAGGCCGCCGTGGTGCCGCAGCAGCGCCTTGACCTCGACCGGGATCAGCTCGACGCGGCGCGTGCCGCACACGTGGTGCCAGGTCCAGCCGTGCGGGGTGGCCACGCCCGGCAGGTTGGCCCACAGCTCGTGGCCGGCGGCGTGCTGCGCCGCGTTCGCCGACACGTGGTCGGTCAGGCGCAGTTCGTCGACGCCGAAGCCCTCCGGGGGCTCGGCGATCTCGGCGGCGGCACGCGCGTACGGCGAGAAGTCGGGGTAGCCGCGGTCGTCGACCCACACGCCCTGCGGGTACTTGGCCGCGCGGACCGGGTCGGGGAAGTGCACGACCTGTCCTGAATAGGCCGCGTTCGGTGGCGCGGAGTGCTCCGCGGCTCCGGGCCCGGGAGGTGCTCCCAGCCCTTGCCGGCCTGTTGTCATGGCGGTTGCCCCCTGCTGCGTCTGGCTGATGACCACAGCCTAGGGGGTGTGGCAAGGTTCCTGACCTCCCCGGTCCCCGCCCGGCGGGCGCGGGGCGCCACTTCCCGTCAGCTGCCCTTGGCGGCCTCGCGCAGCTTCGCGACCTGCGCGAGCGGGATCGCGGAGCGCAGGGTGGCGGGCTTGTGGTCGGCGCGCAGCGTCTCGTACGCGGCGGTGGCGTCGCCGACCCGGATGACCGTCACCAGCACCGCGCCCGAGGGGCCGGCCTTGCTGTCGCCGATGGTGTACGTCGCCTGCTGGTCGCCGTAGGTCGCGGTGTTCGGCACGGCCTTCACGGCGTACGTCGTGGTGGTGCCGTTGCGGGTGGAGGAGTACGAGGTGCAGGTCTTCAGCGAGGTGGTCAGGTCGTCGAGGACCTGCTCGGCCTCGCCCGCGGTGTAGGAGGCGACGACCGAGAGGCTGATCGTCTTGGCGTTCTTGTCCTTGGCGGCGGTGTCGGTGAGCATCGCGCCGACGTAGACCTGCCGGGGGTGCGCGGGCCGGCTGCTCCACTGGTCGGCGACCGCCTGGCACGCGGGGTGGTCGGTCTGCTGCCGATCGCCGAGCAGTTGCTCCTTGGTGCCGGCGGGCAGCACCTGGACGTCGGACACGTCCTTGGAGGTGAGCAGCGCCTGGGTGAGCTTCGCGGTGGAGACCGCGCCGGACGCCCGTACGCCCTGCGGGGTGGGCGCGGCGTCCTTCCCGCCGCCGCCCCCGCCGCACGCCGCGGTCAGGGCGAGCGCGGGCACCAGGGCGGCGGCCGCGGCGGCCGTCCGGCCACTACCGGCGAGTAGGCGACTGCGTGCACGTATCCGCATCGTTCCGTTCCCCAAGTGTCGTGTCCGTCCCGGCGGCCGGGGCCCCGCGTCCCGGCGCGGGCGTTCGCGGGCGGACGGCCCGCTGCCGCGCGACTTTACGGCACCGGGCACGCCCCACCCCGGGTGGCACTGCTCACGAAACGGTCACGGCGGCCGCCCCGGCCCAGGACCAGGGCGGCCGCCGAGGTTGCCGCGGCGGTCACAGCGGTCACGGCCGTCGCGGCACGGCGGTCACCGCCGGGCGGCCAGCGCGGCCCGCAGCTTGGCGTCCTGCTTGCGCGCGACCGCCAGCGGCACGGCGCCCGCCCCGCCCTTGGACCGCGTCGACAGGTACGAGGTGATGGTGTCGCCGGTGCGGACGACCGTCACCAGGGCCGCGCCGGTCTTCTGGTCGGAGGTGTCGGTCATCACATAGGTCACCGCCTCGTCGCCGACCGCCACGGCCGGGCCGCGGGCGATGGTGAACGGGGTCCGCACCCCGTCGCCGCCGGTGGCGACGAACCGCGTGCAGGTGGCGAGCGCGGCCGTCAGCGACGCCATCACCTTGCGGGCGTCGCCGGGCGCGTGGCTGGCGACGAGCATCTGGTTGACGCTGGCCGGCACGACGGAGGAACCCTTCGACGAGCCCGCGCCGCCGGAGCCGGACGACGGCCTGGGCGCGAACTCGGCGCCCACCGAGGCCATGCGGTGGATCGCCGGCTTCGTGCTGGCCACGTCGGCGAGCGGCTGGCAGCCGGGCCGGTCGGCGGTGAGCACCGCCTGCCCGCCGGACGGGTCCTGCGCGGAGAGGTCGTCGGGGTTGAACTCCTCGGGGGCGGTGGTCTGGACGCCGTCGGACGACGAGGACTGCTCGACCACCCAGCCGGGCAGGTCGCTGTCGGTGACCAGGGCCCTGGTCAACTGCTGGACGGTGAGCGGTGCGTGGCCGGCGAGCGAGGACAGCGCCGTGGGGGAGGCGCTGGGCGGGCCGTCGGCGTGGGAGGAGCCGGAGGAGCAGGCCGCGAGCATCAGCAGCGCGGGCAGCGCGGCGATCGCGGCCGTCAGGGACTTGCGCATGGGGTCACGTTCCCTCGGGTTCGGCGGTGGGGGGATCCGCGGGTGCGGGGCCGAACTCCGATCCTCCCGGCGGCCGTTCGCGCCGTCCATGGCACCGCCGAGCCTGTGGGCGGACCGTGGCCGCGCTGTGCGCGCCCGGTGGCCCGGGAAACGTGCACGTCGCGTGTCCACCGGACCGACACACCGTCACAGGACGGTGACATGGCCCACACAACGGGCGCGCCACGAGGCCGATTGCTTCCCCATCGGACGCCGGATTTGGCACTCTGAATCGGATACGGGGGGTCGCCCGCAGCCGCGGGCGTATGGAGGGAAGTACGCACGAGATGACAATCGATCTGCCGGCGGCGGGGACCGCCGATCCGAGGCTGAGCTGGAGCGCGGTGCACGATCCCGCCGGCCCGCCGGTGCTGCGGCACCGCAGGGACGGCATCATGCCCGCGGTCGCCGCCGCGCTGTCCATCCGCGACGAGGTGCTGTCCTGCACCGGCGCCAAGGGCGAGCAGCCCCCCGTACTCCACCCGATCGTCCAGGACTTCCTCGACGCGCTGCCGGCCGCCCAGCGGGAACGGTTCACCGGGCGCTGCCCCGAGCCGGTGCTGATCTCCCGTCACCTGACCGCGGTCGAGGCCACCCGCTCCAAGCGCGCCTCCCGCCGCCCGCTCACCCAGGGCGAGGCGCGCAAGGCGCTGCGCGGCGCGAAGCTGACCGTCCGGCGGATACGCGAGGACGGCGATCCGGCGCACGGCTCGTACATGCCGCCGTGCCGCTCCTGCGCGCCGCTGCTCGCCCACTTCGGGGTGCTGCCGGTCGACCCCGCCGCGGGGCGCGGATGACCGCGGCCGGCCCCGCCGGCACCCGCTTCCCGGCCGGCGTGGACGCCGCGCTGCGGGCCGCGGGCTGGCAGCCGGGCCGCTGGGACATCAAGCAGGCGGAGGAGTGGGCGGACGCACTGCGCGCGTACGCCTCGCCCGGCGGGCACCGGCACGCGGTGTTCCCCGCCGCGGTGGAGGCGTGGGCGGAGTTCGGCGGGCTCGCGGTGCCGGCCGTCCCGGGCCCCGGCCGGCAGATCGCCCCGGCCACGGTGGTCGTCGACCCGATGCGGGGGCTCCACATGGCGCGCACGCTGGGCGACCTCGGGCGCGCCCTGGAGACCGAGGTCAGCCCGCTCGGCGAGGAGCCGGGCACCGGCGCGGTGCTCGCCCTCGACGCCGAGGGGCGGGTCTACGCGGTGGACCACACCGGCGACTGGTACGTCGGCCCGGACATCGACCGCGGCCTCGCCCACCTCGTCACCGGGGTGGCCCCCGCCCGCCTCAGCCCGGCGCGGTGACGGCCCGCCTCAGCCCGGCGCGTTGACCGCCTGACGCGGCACGGAACCGTGCACACCTGAGCGGCACGGAACCGTGACCGCCCGACGTCCTCGGGGCGCCGCGCCACCCGTCACTCGTCGGGCACCACGGGAAAGCGGCGCGGTGCCACCAGGGCGAGGACGGCGACCGCCAGGGCGGCGGCGACGGCGGCGCCCACGAAGACATGGGAGACGGCCGTCGAGACGGCGTGCCGCAGCGCGTCCGGAAGGGCCGCGCCGCCGGGCTCCTGCAGCCGGCTGAAGGACACCTTGTGGGCCAGCGTGGCGTTGGCGACGGCGCCGAACAGCGCGGCGCCCACGCTCTGCCCGACCTGCCGGCAGAACAGGATGGACGAGGTGGCGGTGCCGCGCCGGTCGTAGCCGACGGTGGACTGCACGCCCACGATCAGCGGCAGTTGGAAGATGCCGAGCGCCATGCCCAGCAGCAGCATCAGCGCGGCCGGCTGCCAGCCCGGCCCGGCGAAGGGCAGCAGCGGGAACGCCGCCAGCACCAGCGTCGCGCAACTCATGCCGATCAACGCCGAGTTGCGGAAGCCCACCCGCAGGTACAGCCGCGGGGAGAGCGCCGCGGACAGCGGCCAGCTCAGCGTCATCGTGGACAGCACGAACCCGGCGGCGATCGGGCCGAGGCCCAGCACCGCCTGCGCGTACGTCGGCAGGAACACCGTGGGCGCGACCATCAGCACGCCGAGCGCGCCCAGCGCCAGGTTGACCGCCACGATCGGCCGCCGCCGCCACACCCAGCCGGGGATGACCGGTTCCGCGGCCCGCCGTTCGAGCACCGCGGTCGCGGCGGCGGCCAGCGCGCTGCCCGCGAGCAGGCCGAGCGACGGCCACGACAGCCACGGCCAGGCCACCCCGCCCTGCACCAGCGCGAACAGCAGCAGCCCGCCGGCGACGAACAGCCCGCCCGCGCCCGCCCAGTCGATGCTGGGCCGCCGGGCCGGACGCTCCCGGTGCTCGGCCAGGTGCCGCACGATGAGCAGCAGCGCGGCCGCCCCGATCGGCACGTTGACCAGGAAGATCCAGCGCCAGTCCGCGTAGCCGGCGAAGAAGCCGCCGAGCAGCGGCCCGGCGACGGCCGCGGTCGCCCACACCGACGACAGCGCCGCCTGGATCCGCCCGCGTTCCTTGAGCCCGTACAGGTCGGCGGCGACGGTCTGCACGGTGCCCTGGATGGCGCCGCCGCCCAGGCCCTGGACCACCCGGAAGGCGATCAGGCTGGCCATGTTCCAGGCGCCCGCGCACAGCAGCGAGCCCACCAGGAACGCGACGATGCCGACCACCAGCACCGGCTTGCGGCCGAAGGTGTCGGCGAGCTTGCCGTACACCGGCAGCGTCACCGTCACCGCCAGCAGGTAGCCGGAGAACAGCCAGGAGAAGAGGGAGAAGCCGCCGAGGTCGCCGACGATCTGCGGCACCGCGGTGGAGATGATGGTGGAGTCCATCGCGGCCAGCGCCATGGCGAGCATCAGGGCCGCGACCACCGGGCCCCTGCGGGGAGTCGGGCCGGCGTCGCGCACCGCCCGCGCACCGCTGGTCCCCGTCGCGTCGTGCGCCTGACCGGACATCACCGTTCCCCCCTCGCCCCGTCCCCGCCTGCGTCCGTGTACACGACACCTTTTCACGGCCGTCCGCCGGCTGCTCCGTACGGGTGGAGACGACCCTGAGAGCCGTATGAGACCCAGGTAGCAGTCCCCTAGGGGGAGTGACCTACTTTCGGCTCCCCCGGGTTCGTGCTGCCGGATGACGATCCGGCCTTATGCGCTCCCTACTGTCATAGGGCGGGGTGGGACGCCCCACTCCGGTGCCGGGGTGGGGCTAGCCCCACCCTCAGGACGGAGACCCGCCCCATCGCGGCCGGCGTCCCGCACCAGCAGGCTGAGACGTACGCCGGAACGTACGGCTCACCACCCGTCCCGACCCCACGAGACCAGGAGACACCAGTGACAACGGCCATGACGATTCCCACGGCTGGGGGCAGCGGAGAACGTTCGGCCGTCGCCGCTGCAGGCCGCTCCGTGACCAAGGCGTACGGCATGGGCGAGACCCGCGTGCTCGCGCTGGACGCCGTCGACGTCGACATCGCGCGTGGCCGGTTCACCGCGATCATGGGCCCCTCGGGCTCCGGCAAGTCCACGCTCATGCACTGCCTGGCCGGTCTGGACACCGTGAGCGAGGGCCGGATCTGGATCGGCGACACCGAGATCACCGGCCTGAAGGACAAGCGGCTCACCAAGCTGCGCCGCGACAAGATCGGCTTCATCTTCCAGTCGTTCAACCTGCTGCCGACGCTGAACGCCGCGGAGAACATCACGCTCCCGATGGACATCGCCGGCCGCAAGGTGGACCGCGACTGGATGGACCGCGTGGTGGAGACCGTCGGTCTCGGCGGCCGGCTCAAGCACCGCCCCAACCAGCTGTCCGGCGGCCAGCAGCAGCGTGTCGCCGTCGCCCGGGCGCTGGCCGCCCGCCCCGAGATCATCTTCGGTGACGAGCCGACCGGAAACCTCGACTCCCGGGCCGGCGCCGAGGTCCTCGGCTTCCTGCGCCGCTCGGTCGACGAGCTGGGCCAGACCATCGTCATGGTCACCCACGACCCGGTCGCCGCCTCCTACGCCGACCGCGTCCTGTACCTGGCCGACGGCCGGATCGTCGACGACATGCTCAACCCCACCGCCGACTCCGTGCTCGAGCGCATGAAGTCCTTCGACGGTCGCGGGAGGACCTCGTGACCGTCCTCAAGACCTCTGTGCGCAACTTCTTCGCGCACAAGGGCAGAATGGCGCTCTCCGCGATCGCCGTGCTCCTGCCAGT
>WRCZ01000163.1 GCA_009783685.1 Actinomycetes bacterium | reverse complement strand
GTGGTCCAGCTCGCCGAGCGACGGGGTGAAGCCCTCCCAGCGGTCGAGCAGGACGACGATGTGCGGCAGCCGCTCCTCCTCGGTGGCCGCGGCCGAACGCTGCTCGCCGATGTCCGCGAAGCCGTCGGCGGCGAGCAGTTCCTGGCGGCGGGTCATCTCCGCCTTCAGCCGGCCCATCAGGCGGATGGCCCGCTCCGACTGGGAGCGGCCCACCACGGCGCCGCAGTGCGGCAGCCGGGTCAGCGCGTTCAGCGCGCCGTTGCCGCAGTCGATGCCGTACAGGTGCAGGTCGGCGGTGGACAGGGTGTTGGCCAGGGAGCCGGCGATGGTGCGCAGCAGCTGGGAGCGTCCCGAGCGCGGCGCGCCCGCGGCGAGCAGGTGCCCGAAGGAGTGGAAGTCGATGGCGACGGGCCGCCGCGCCTGCAGGGCCGGCAGGTCCTCGACGCCGTAGGGAGCGGCCGGCAGCGAGCCGAGCGGGGCCGGCACCGGCAGCTCGCCGAGTTGCAGCGAGTCCGGGAGGGCGGGCAGCCAGGGGCTGTGCTGGGCGGGGATGCCCATCCGCTCGTTGGCCGCGCAGATCGCCTCGACCAGCACCTTCAGGTCGGTGATCTCGTCCTCCTCGCCCTTCGCCCCGGCCGGGCGCTGCGGGGCGCTGCGGCCCAGCTGCGACCAGTCGACGACGCCCACCCACGGCGCCACCGAGACGTTCTCCACCGCACCGGGACGCCGGCCGCCGACGCGGCCGGACTGGAACGGCACCAGGGAGGTGGCGCCGAGCCGCACATAGGCGCGGCCGGGCGTGGACTTGGAGATGTTGCCGGCGTCGGGAGCGTCGATGACGTCGGACGACTCGCTGCCGTCGGTGACGCGCAGGGCTATGCGCAGGTTGGTGTTGGCCCGGATCTCGGGAGAGACGACACCGCTCGGGCGCTGGGTGGCCAGGATCAGGTGGATGCCCAGGGAACGGCCTCGCTGGGCGATGTTGACCAGGCCGGTCACGAAGTCGGGCAGTTCACGGACCATCGAGGCGAACTCGTCGATGACGATGAGCAGCCGGGGCATCGGCTTGAGCTCGGGCATCCGCTTGAGGAAGTCGGTGTAGTCCTCGATGTCCTTGGCCCCGGCCTCGGCCAGGATGTGCTCGCGGCGCTTCAGCTCGGCGCCCAGGGACTCCAGGGCGCGCTCGACCAGGTGCGCGTCGAGGTCGGTGACCATGCCGACGGTGTGCGGCAGCTGGACGCAGTCCTTGAACGCGGAACCGCCCTTGTAGTCGACGAGGACGAAGGTCATCGCCTCGGGCGTGTTCGCCACGGCCAGGGAGGCCACGATGGTCTGCAGCAGCTCCGACTTGCCGGAACCGGTGGTACCGGCGATCAGGCCGTGCGGGCCGTCCTTGCGGATGTCGATCGCGAACGGGCCGTCATAGGACTCGCCGACCACCGCCTGGGTGGAGATCGGGCTCATCCGCCAGCGGGCGGTGATCGCGTCCTCGGTGGGCGGTTCGAGCTCCAGGACGTCGAGCAGGCGGCTCGCCGACGGGATCGCGGAGTCCTCGGTGTCGCCGCTGATGTCGCGGATGGGGGACAGGCAGCGCGCGAGCCGGGCGCACCACGCGGGGGACACCAGGTCGGGACGGACCTTGCGGATCCGGGCCGAGCCCGCCTGCTCCACCCGCAGCCGGAAGGCGCCGAACGCGGGCTCGGCCTGGACCGCCTGGGCCTGCTGGGCGCCGGCGTACCAGGCGTTGACGGACGGGAACCCGCCCTGCGGGCCGACGCCCGCGTTGGCCTGGGGCACCGAGGCGACCGGCGCGGGCTCCGCGGCCTGCTGCTCGAACTCGGCGATGACCACGGCCTGGCACTCGCCGGGCAGGAACCGCTCCTCGGAGTCCAGGCAGATCAGGAACATCCCGACGCCCGGTCCCTCGCGCAGCAGTTGGACCACGCCCGGCATCGCCCGCAGGCGCCGCGAGCCGTCCAGGATCACCACGATGTCAGGGTCCTTGAAGAACGCGGCGTGGTTGGCGGCGGCGCCCGCCTTCTGCTTGGCCTTCTGCCGGCCGTCCAGGATGGAGCCCAGTTCGGCGATGCGCGCCGCGACCGTCTCGGCGTCGGTGCCCATCAGCGCGCTGGCGTCCTGGCCGTCGGTGGGCCGGGAGTGCGGCAGCCACCGCACCCAGTCCCAACTCTCCTGGCCCGCCTGCTCGGTGAGGACGTAGAACTGCACGTCCATCGGGCTGCTGAGCGTGGCGGCCTGGGCGACCGCCCAGCGGCCCATGGCCCGGGCGCCGTCGCCGGGCGCGGCGAAGCCGATCACGCCCAGCCGGCGCAGCTCCACCGCGACCGGGGCGTCGTCGATCTCCCAGGTGACCTTGCGGCGGTGCTCCTCCTGCTCCGGGTCGTCCAGGACGACCTCGGAGGGGAGCCTGGCCGTGCCGACGCGGATCAGCAGGTGGTCCCCGTCGCCGCGCCGCCGCTCCCACAGCCGGGTGCGCGGCCCGGTCGCGGTGTTGAGCACCGTCGCCGGATCGGGTGACGCCGCCGCGCGGTCCTTCCGCTCCAGATCGAGGGCCGTGTTGGCGTCCTTCTCGATACCTTCCTTGCGCTCGCGGTACTCGGTGACGGTCTTCGCGAACGACTTGCGGCCGTTCTTCTTGTCCATGAAGTAGTTGCCCACCATGACGATGGGGCTGACGACCGCCATGATCAGGTACGTCATGCGGTGCATCATGAACGCCATGGAGACGGCCATGACCAGCGGCATCAGCGCCATCAGCCAGGGCAGCGGCCGCGCGTTGGGCTCCTTCGGCGGGCCGGGCAGCCGGAAGTGCGTCTCCCGCTCGGGCGGCGAGAGCCGCGGCGGGCGGTTGTACTCGTAGGTCGCGCCGTCCTCGCCCGGATGCAGGGCCGCGTTGGGCGGGGTATAGGGGCCGAGCTCCAGCAGGCTGTTGCCGAGGGCGAGTTGGTCGCCGAGCGGCCACTCCTTGGTCTCGCCGCCGACGGTGACCTGGCAGGTGCCGCCCATGCCGACGGTGAGGACGGCGGCGCGGTCGGCGAGTTCGGAGTCGTCGATGCGGATCCGGGCCGACGGGCCGCGGCCGATCTCGACCCGGCCGATGCCGAGGCGGTGCACACCGCCGGCGTCCGGGCCGCCGGCCACCCGCAGTTCGACCACGCCGGCCGGCTCGCCCGGCAGGCAGCCCGCCGGGTCGTAGAGGCTGACCACCGCGCCCTCGCGCAACGGGGACTGCGCCACCGACCAGTTGGGGTCGACCGCGTACCCGTCCACGTACACCGCGGGTGAACCGGGCATGCGGGCGGCGCCGCCGGCGATGGAGATGATCTCCGCGCCGCCACCGCCCACCTTCTGCCCGAGCGCGCGCGCTAGTTCGGAGACGGTCGACGTCGGATCGGTGTCGACCACTACATCGGCGCGGTCCCCGCCGAGCGGGTCGACCACGGTCAACGACAGACGCACGGCGTTCCTCGTTCCCCCGGTATTCGGCTTGGTTGTTAAGGACGATAACGGCTGCGGGCGGCTCGTGGGATGGCCGAGGCTCCGCCTGTGGATAACTTGCACGGGTTTATCCACAGGGCGGTAATCGGGCTGGACATCAGCCCGGTCAGAGGTGGCACAGTGGTATCAAGCCGGATCAAAGAGGGGCGGATGGGGCGGGAGTTGCTCTGCGCAACGTGAGATGCACATGTCATCTCGGCCGTTCTGTTCTGTTGCAAGGCTGTGAGTGGGTTGTCACGGGACGCGCCTTGAGGGCGTTTGTAAGGCGCTGATAGCGTGCGGTGACTTGACATCGGGCAGCGGACGTCGCCGGACAGGAGCGCGACGATCTCTCCCCACGCAACCGATATCGACAAGTAACACGCCGGCTCGACGGGGGCAGTGACGTGAAGACCAGGGAACGATCCGCTGCGGGCGGCGGCGGCAGTCGCCGCGCGGTTCCTGCACCGACGCACGGCGCGCCGGTGGGCGGAGATCGGCTGCCCATGGCGCCGCGCGAGCGCAAGCCCGCGCTCGCCGCACTGGCCGTGCTGCTCATCCTCGTCGGTGCTCTCGGTGCGACCGTGATGGTCATGCGCGCGGGAAACAAGATCGAAGTCGTCGTGATCAACGACAATATCGCCGCCGGCCAGCCGATTCCGATGTCGGCCCTCAAGGATGTCGAGATCTCCGACGTCAAGGGCATCCAATTCATCCGGTGGGGCCAGCGCAACGACCTCACCAAGAACTACCGCGCCGCCACCAACCTGATGCCCGGCACCGTGCTCACCCTCAACCAGCTCACCAAGGGTCAGAACGGGCTGACGTCCGGCAAGTCCATCGTCGGACTCTCCCTGAAGGACGGCCAGTTCCCCGACGGTCTCAAGGCCGGCGACACCGTCGCCGCGTACCGCGTGGGCAACGACGTCTCCAAGAGCAGCTCCGGCTCCAGCGACGGCAGCAGCGGTGACTCGCTGGGCGGCGACACCTCGCTCATCAGCGGCAGCGTGATCGTGCAGAACGTGAAGGGCTCCTCGGGCGACTTCAGTTCGGGCAACACCTCCGTCAAGGTGCTCGTCGACTCCAGCGTCGCGGGCAAGCTGACGATCGCGGCCTCGGCCGGCGACGTCGCCCTCGTGCTCGTCTCCGGCAAGAACTGAAGCAAGCAGGCGCAGACGTCATGGCACTGATCACGATCGCCGCCGACAAGGGCTCTCCGGGCGTCACCACGACCGCCGTCGCACTGGCCGCCGTCTGGCCCCGGCGCGTCCTGCTGGCCGAGGCCGACCCGGCGGGCGGCGACCTCGTCTACCGCTCGCGCGCCGCCCACGGCGGCGTGCTCGACCCCAACTCCGGCATGCTCTCGCTGGCCGCCACCGCGCGCCGCGGCCTGGCCGCCGAGCAGTTGTGGGACCACGCCCAGCCGCTCACCGGCGGACTCGACGTGCTGGTCGGCCTGGGCAGCGCGGAGCAGGCCGCCGGCCTGTCCGGGCTGTGGCCCATGCTGGGGCAGGCGTTCGCCACGCTCGCCGAGTCGCCCAACGGCGCGGCCGACGTCATCGCGGACTGCGGCCGGATCGGCGCGGACTCGCCCACCATGGACCTGTTCGCGCACTCCTCGCTGCTGCTGCTGGTCTCCCGCACCGAGCCGGAGTACATCGCCCGCGTGCGCGACCGGGCCGGCGCGCTGTCCGCCAAGCTGCACGGCTCGCAGCGCGGCGCGGCCGCGGCCCTCGGCCAGCCGCCGATCGGCATCGTGCTCATCGCCGACCCCGGCAACAGCGCCCGGATCGCCGCCCAGGTCAACGAGATGCTGGTCGCCTCGCAGATCTCCGCGCGGGTCGTCGGCACCATCGCCTACGACCCGGCCGGCGCCGAGATGCTCAGCAGCCGCCGCCGCGGCCGCCTGGACAAGTCGCTGCTGATCCGCTCCGCCCGCCAGATCACCGCCGACGTACCGCAGCGGTACGGGGTCTTCCGATGAGCGAGGTCGACCACCAGCTCGTCAAACGCTTCCGGCAGGAAGCGGGCGACCGCATCTCCGAGCAGCGGCGCCTGGACCAGGCCGCCAACCGCATGGCGATGTCGTCGGAGGACGAGCGGCAGTTCGCGCGGGCGATCATCGCCCAGATCCTGGAGGAGTACGCACGCTCCGAGATCACCATAGGCCGCACCCCGCCGGACGCGCACGCCGAGGAGGCCTACGCGGCCGCGGTGCACGCCGCCCTGTTCGGCGTCGGCCGGTTGCAGCCGCTGCTGGACGACCCCGAGGTCGAGAACATCGACATCAACGGCTGCGACCAGGTCTTCGTGGGCTACGCCGACGGACGCGAAGCCCAGGTGGAGGCGGTCGCCGAGTCCGACGAGGAACTCGTCGAGCTGATCCAGGTGCTCGGCGCGTACTCCGGCCTTTCCTCGCGCCCGTTCGACTCCGCCAACCCGCAGCTCGACCTGCGGCTGCCGGACGGCTCCCGTCTGTCCGCGGTCATGGACGTCACGCGCCGCCCCGCGCTGTCCATCCGTCGTGCCCGCCTCGGCAAGGTCTTCCTCACCGACCTCGTGGGCAACTACACGCTCACCCCCGAGCTGGGCTCCTTCCTGTCGGCGTGCATCCTGGCCAGGAAGAACGTGATGATCGCCGGCGCCACCAACGCCGGCAAGACCACCCTGCTGCGGGCCCTGGCCAACGTCATCCCGCCGCACGAGCGCCTGATCACCGTCGAACGCGCCCTGGAACTCGGCCTGGACCAGTTCCCCGAACTCCACCCCAACGTGGTGGCGTTCGAGGAACGGCTGCCCAACTCCGAGGGCCTGGGCTCGATCACCATGGCCGAACTCGTCCGCCGGTCCCTGCGTATGAACCCCTCCCGGGTCATCGTCGGTGAGGTCCTCGGCGACGAGATCGTCACCATGCTCAACGCGATGTCGCAGGGCAACGACGGCTCGCTGTCCACGATCCACGCCAACAGCTCCGCCGAGGTGTTCAACCGCATCTCCACCTACGCCCTGCAGGCCCAGGAGCGCCTGCCGGTCGAGGCGTCGCAGATGCTGGTGGCGGGGGCCATCGACTTCGTGGTGTTCGTCCAGCGGCGCAACGACTTCCAGCGCGGCGGCACCCTGCGCCGCGTGGTGACCTCCGTCCGCGAGGTCAACGGCGTCGACGGACGCGTCCTTTCCAGCGAGGTCTTCGCCGAGGGGCGGGACGGCGTGGCCCTGCCACACGCGCCGATCGCCTGCCTCGACGAGCTTCTCGCCAACGGCTACCAGCCCACGGGGGTGTGGCGGTAATGACCGGGGTCTTCTCCATGTCCGTGATGTACGGACTCCTCGCGGGAGCGGCGGCGGGCGGTGGCATCGCGCTGTTCATCGTCGCGATGCGCGGCTGGGCGCCGAAACCCGTACCGGCCGGGCAGACCCAGGCGGACAAGGCGTCGGAGGTCGTCCGGTTCCTGTCCCAGCGCGGCTCCATCGCGGTCGTCGCCGGCATGGCGGTCCTCGGACTCACCCGCTGGGTGGTGCTCGGCGTGGCCAGCGCGGTCCTCGTCTTCACCTGGGACCGGCTGTTCGGCGGTGCGGCCGAGGAGCGCGCGGCGATGAAGCGCGTCGAGGCCCTCGCCGCGTGGACCGAGTCGCTGCGCGACACCATCGCCGGCGCGGTCGGCCTGGAACAGGCCATCCCCGCCTCCGCCCGGGCGGCGGCACCCGCCCTGCGGGTCCACCTCGACTCCCTGGTGGACCGGCTGCGTTCGCGCACCCCGCTGCCCGACGCGCTCCAGCACCTCGCCGACGAGATCAACGACGCGTCGGCGGACATCATCATCGCCGCCCTCATCCTCAACGCGAAGCTGCGCGGCCCGGGTCTGCGCGAGGTGCTCGGCGCCCTGGCCAAGTCCGCCCGCGAGGAAGTGGACATGCGCCAGCGCGTGATGGCCCAGCGGGCCAGCACCCGGCGCAGCGTGCAGATCGTGGTGATCGTCTCGGTGGCGTTCGTCCTCGGACTCGCCGTCTTCAACCGCGGGTTCGTGCAGCCGTACGGGACCGCGATCGGCCAGCTCGTGCTCACCGTGGTGTGCGGGCTGTTCGCCGCCGGGTTCTGGTGGCTGCGCAGCCTGTCCAAGATCGAGACGCCGGACCGGTTCCTGGTGCACGCACCCGAGCGGCTGGCCCAGCAGAACTTCACGCCCGGCGCGTTCGTGCCCGGGCACCACCCGCAGGGCCAGGCCGCTCCGGGCCACGGGGTCCCCGGTGGCGGGGCGGCGGGATATCCGGCACCCGGCCAGCAGGCCGTGCCCGGGCACCAGGCCATGCCGGGACAGGGGGCGGCCCGATGAACTCGATCTTCCTCGCCTGCGTCGTCGGCGGTCTCCTGGGCCTCGGCATCTTCGCTCTGGTCCGGGCCCTCATGCCGAGCCGGCGCAGCGCCGTCTCGACCGTCGCCCAGATCGACGCGATGCGTGCGGCCGCACCCTCGGTCGGCGGCGCGGGGCCCGCTCCCGCCGGCGGCTTCAAGGGCCGGCTCGGCCAGCGCATCGCCGCCTTCTACCTGCAGCAGGGCTGGGAACTGCGCTCGCTGCGGGCCGACCTGGCGGTGCTCGACCGCAGCTGGGAGAGCTTCCTGGCCACCAAGATCATGCTGGCGGCCGCCGGTGTGGTCTTCGGGCCGTTCCTGTTCGCGGTGGCCTGGGAAGTGGGCTTCGGCGCCAACCCGGTGATCCCGGTGTGGATGGCGCTGATCTGCGGCGCCGTGTTCTTCCTGCTGCCCGACCTGGAGGTCAGGCGGGACGCCGCGGACAAGCGCAAGGACCTGCGCAGGGTCATCGGCGCCTACCTCGACCTGGTCTCGATGAACCTCGCCGGCGGCCGCGGCCTGCCCGAGGCGCTCATGGCCGCCGCCGAAGTCAGCGACGGCTGGGCGCTGATGCGGATCCGCAACACCCTGACCGACGCCAGGATCACCGGCACCAGCCAGTGGGTGGCACTGGGACGCCTCGGCGACGAGCTGGGTGTCGAGGAACTCCAGGACCTCTCGGTCACGCTCGGACTGGTCGCCGACGACGGTGCCAAGGTCCGCGAGTCGCTCGCCTCGCGCGCCGAGACGATGCGTCACCGCGAACTCGCCGAGATCGAGGGGGCGGCGGGGGAGAAGTCCCAGTCGATGCTCGTGGCCCAACTCCTGCTGTGCGCGGGCTTCCTCGTCTTCCTGATCTTTCCCGCTGCGATGCGCGTGTTCCAGGTCTGACCATCCCGTTCACCGATTGCCGAGTTCCGAGTCGAGAGGACTCCACCACCATGAACCGCCTGCAGATCAGCAATCCGCCACTCGAATTCATGATCATCTACCTGCGGGGGCGCATCGACCGCCTGCGCAACGAGGACCTGTCCCGCGGTGCGTCCGCCGTCGAATGGGTCGTCATCTCCGCGATCGTCGTCGGCATCGTGGCCTTCGTCGGCTTCACGATCAAGAACGCGCTCAAGGGCAAGGCGAACGACGTCAGCAACTGCATCAGCAGCTCCAACGGCGACTCGTCGAACTGCTGACCGCCACCGGGGGACCACGAGATGAAGCGAACGACCGACGTGCTGCGCCACGCCGTACGCCGCAGGCTGGACGCCGCCCGCGGCGACAGCGGCGTGGGCAGCCGTGCGGGACGCCGCGGGACCGCGGACGCCGCGGGCCCGCGCGCCTACGGTGACCGCGGCATGACCGCGATCGAGTTCGTCTTCCTCACCCCGCTGCTGTTCTTCATGATCTTCGCGACCGTGCAGTTCGGCCTGTACTTCTTCGCCGACCACGTGGCGCAGGCCGCGGCACAGGCGGGGGCCCGCAAGGCCCGGGCCGAGGCCGACCAGGATCCGGGCGGCTGGCAGGGCAAGGCCACGTCCACCGCCCAGACCTACATCAACCAGCTGGGCCCGAAGCTGCTCGACGGCCAGTCCATCACGCCGTTGCAGCCGGATGCCGTCACCGTCGGCGTACGGGTCACCGCACGGGTGCCCACGATCTTCCCCGGCCTGCACTTCTCCGTGCACGAGGAATCACAGGGACCGGTCGAGCGCTTCGTACCGGACAACGGGGGCTGACAGACGATGGCGACAGCGGGGGCTGAAGCGATGGGGAGAACGAGGGCCGCGCGATGGCGCGCCGGCCTGCGCGGCGATCGCGGCATCTCCACCATCGAAGTGGTGATCCTCGCCCCGATCATGATCCTCTTCATCCTGGTGCTGGTCGCCTTCGGCCAACTCGTCGACGGGCGAGGCGCCGTGGACGGCGCGGCACGCGACGCCGCACGGGCCGGATCCCTGCAGCGGGACCGGGTCAGCGCGATGCAGCAGGCGCGCGCGGCCGCCGAGGCGGACCTCGGCGGGACCTGCGTCTCCGGCACCCTCGAAGTGCACCAGAAGAGCGCGGGCTTCGATCCTGGCGGCCTGTTCACCGTGCAGATCACCTGCCAGATCCGCGGGCTCGCCTCGCTCGGGCTGGACATCCGCAAGACGATCACGTCCCAGGGCGCCGCACCGCTCGACCCCTACCGCAGGGCGGTGCCGAATTGACCGCCACCGACTTCGCGTGCGGCACCGACAGCGCTTCCGGCACCGGCAACGCGCCCGCCACCCGTACCGGCTCCGACGTCGTGACGGCCCCCGCCACCGGTGGCCTGCGCCACCGTGTGCTGGCCCGGCTGCGCGACGACCGCGGGTCCGGCGCCGCGGCCGTCCTCATCTTCGCCATCGTCTTCATGGCGCTCGCCGCCTTCGTCGTCGACGGCGGCCTGTCCATCTCCAAGCGCGAACGGGCCGCCGACATAGCCGAGCAGGCGGCCCGCTACGCCGCACAGGACATCGACGTCGAAGCGCTGCGCAACGCGCCGCCGGGCAGCCAGCCCGTCATCAACGACGCCGACTGCGACGCCCGCGTCAAGGACTTCGCCCAGCAGTCCGGACTCGACGCCAACGACGTCGCGGGCTCCGGATGTACGCTCGCCCGGGCCGACCGGGTCGAGGTCACCATCCAGCTCACCTACCGGCCGGTGCTGACGGGCTTCTTCTACAACCACGACATCGTCGTCCACGGCACGGCCGCCGCCGAGTCCGTGACCGGACCCGCCAACTGACCGGCCCCGCCGAGCGACCAGCGCCCACGACCAGGGCCGAAGGATCAGCGCCGCACGCACAGCCCGCACGACCAGCCCGCCCGCACAGCCCCGACCGACCGTCCGCCGAGACCACCGAAGACGAGCGCAGAACAGCCGAAGGCACTCGAAGGCACTCACAGGCAGAGGAAGCAGAGGAAGCAGCCATGGCACGTACGACCGCCACGGGACGTCACCCCGCGCAGCAGGGAGCAGCGGCCGGCCGCCCGCAGCGCGGGCGCCGTACGTTCGGCGACTTCGT
>WRCZ01000162.1 GCA_009783685.1 Actinomycetes bacterium | reverse complement strand
TCCAGGCGGCCGACTACGACGTCAAGAAGGCCGAGACCGGGATCATCTACATCGACGAGATCGACAAGGTCGCCCGCAAGAGCGAGAACCCGTCGATCACCCGCGACGTCTCCGGCGAGGGCGTGCAGCAGGCGCTGCTGAAGATCCTGGAGGGCACCACCGCGTCGGTGCCGCCGCAGGGCGGCCGCAAGCACCCGCACCAGGAGTTCATCCAGATCGACACCACGAACGTGCTGTTCATCGTGGGCGGCGCGTTCGCCGGCCTGGAGAAGATCATCGAGGCCAGGGCCGGCGCCAAGGGCATCGGCTTCGGCGCGACGATCCGCTCCAAGCGCGAACTGGACATGTCCGACCAGTTCTCCGACATCATGCCCGAGGACCTGGTCAAGTTCGGCATGATCCCGGAGTTCATCGGCCGGCTGCCGGTGATCACCAGCGTGCACAACCTCGACCGCGAGGCGCTGCTGCAGATCCTGGTCGAGCCGCGCAACGCGCTGGTGAAGCAGTACCAGAAGCTCTTCGAACTCGACGGCGTGGAGCTGGAGTTCGAGCGCGGCGCGCTGGAGGCCATCGCCGACCAGGCGATCCTGCGGCAGACCGGCGCCCGCGGCCTGCGCGCCATCATGGAGGAGGTGCTGCAGTCGGTGATGTACGAGGTGCCGTCCCGCAAGGACGTGGCCCGTGTGGTGATCACCGCCGACGTGGTGCACTCCAACGTCAACCCCACGCTGGTCCCGCGCGAGCCGCGGATCGTGGGCAAGGGCGAGCAGAAGAGCGCGTAGCGCTCCCCGCGACACGACGAAGGGGCGCCCGGTCCGATCGGACCGGGCGCCCCTTCGTCGTGTCCTCGGGCGGTGCGTCAGGACAGCGGAACGCGCACGTCCTTGCGGACCTTGGCGGTGAGGTCGGCCGCGTCGGACACCGAGGTGTCGCCGCCGACGCCGGTCACCATGGCGGCCGCGTCGATCGGGATGACGTAGCCGACCGTGCTGTAGTCCGCCCACATGCAGACGGTGGTCGTCAGGGACTTGTTGGAGCTGCCCTGGGTGAACTTCACCTGCTGGCACTCCATGACCGCGTCGTCGGCGCCGGCCGGGTGGACGGTCTGCGTGCCGCCGACCAGCTCCTCCTTGCTGCCGTCGCTGTCGGGCTTGGACGACTGGGCCTTCGCCCGGGCGTCGGCGAACATCGCGTCGACGACCTTCTTCGGGTCCTTGACGGTGCCGTACACGCCGCTGAACTCCAGCAGCTTGCCGGTCAGTTCGGACGAGCCCTTCATGTACCCGGCGGAGACCTTCTGCGCGTCGGTGACGCCGAGGCCCTTCATCCGCTCGATGTCGCTGTCGTCGAAGCCGTCGGAGCTGCCGGCCGCGCTGTCGCTCTTCTTGTACGAGTCGGCCACCGTGTCCGGCGTGATCAGCTTGTACTTCTTGCCGTCGTCCTTCAGCGCGGAACCGCCGCCCCCGCTGCCCTTGGTGACGAAGAAGACGCCGACACCGATCGCCACCAGGGCCACGACCGCGCCGATGATCAGGCCGGTCTTCTTGCCGCCGCCCTGCGGGGGAGCGCCCTGCGGGTAGCCGTAGCCGGGCTGCTGCTGGCCGTACGGCGGCGGGACCTGGCCGCCGTAGCCCTGCTGCGGGGGCACCTGGCCGCCGTAGCCGGGCTGCTGCTGCGGGGGCTGCTGGGGGTAGCCGTAGCCCGGCTGCTGCTGGCCGTATCCGCCAGGCTGGGGCTGGGGCTGCCCGTATCCACCGGGCTGCGGCTGACCGTAACCGCCGCCCTGGGGCTGCTGCCCGTAGGGGTTCGGCGGCGGCTGGTTGTAGCTCATGGGTTCGTCCCCTCCGTTAACGAGTCAGCCCATCCTCGCGCAGGTCTGCGCCGTTGCTCACATCGGGGCCGCAACTGGTTCGTAACAGCCTCGTCCGCCGCCGTAGAATCCCTGGCGTGACCGACAACACTCAGCGCCCCTTCAGCGGGCCGACCGACAGCACCCCCGAACTGCCGACCCAGTACACGCCGGCCGAGGTAGAGGGGGAGCTGTACGAGCGCTGGGTAGAGCGGGGGTACTTCGAGGCGGACGCGAAGAGCGACAAGCCTCCGTACACCATCGTCATCCCGCCGCCGAACGTCACCGGTTCACTCCATCTGGGGCACGCCTTCCAGCACACGCTGATGGACGCGCTCACCCGCCGCAAGCGCATGCAGGGCTTCGAGGCCCTGTGGCTGCCCGGCATGGACCACGCGGGCATCGCCACCCAGAACAAGGTCGAGCAGCAGCTCGCCGAGGAGGGCAAGTCGCGGCAGGACATCGGCCGCGAGGAGTTCGTCCAGCGCGTGTGGCAGTGGAAGGAGGAGTACGGCGGGAAGATCCTCGGCCAGATGCGCCGCCTCGGCGACGGCGTCGACTGGTCCCGCGAGCGCTTCACCATGGACGAGGGCCTGTCCAGCGCCGTCCAGACCATCTTCAAGAAGCTCTACGACGACGGGCTGATCTACCGCGCCGAGCGGATCATCAACTGGTGCCCGCGGTGCCTGACCGCCATCTCCGACATCGAGGTGGACTACCAGGACGACGACGGCGAGCTGGTCTCGCTGAAGTACGGCGAGGGCGACGACACGGTGATCGTGGCGACCACCCGCGCCGAGACGATGCTCGGCGACACCGCGGTCGCCGTCCACCCGGACGACGAGCGCTACCGGCACCTGGTCGGCCGGCGGATCAAGCTGCCGCTGACCGACCGCACCATCCCGGTGGTCGCCGACGCCCACGTCGACCCGGAGTTCGGCACCGGCGCGGTCAAGGTCACCCCGGCCCACGACCCGAACGACTTCGCGATCGGCCAGCGCCACGGCCTGGAGTCGATCACCGTCATGGACGAGCGCGGCATCATCACCGTGCACGGCCCGTTCCAGGGCCTGGACCGCTTCGAGGCGCGCAGCGCCATCGTGGGCGCCCTGCGCGAGCAGGGCAGGATCGTCGCCGAGAAGCGCCCGTACGCCCACTCGGTCGGGCACTGCTCGCGCTGCAAGACCACCATCGAGCCGCGGCTGTCGCTGCAGTGGTGGGTCAAGGTCGAGCCGCTGGCCCGCGCCGCGGGCGACGCGGTGCGCGACGGCCGCGTCACCATCCACCCCAAGGAGATGGAGAAGCGGTACTTCGACTGGGTCGACAACATGCACGACTGGTGCATCTCGCGGCAGCTGTGGTGGGGCCACCGCATCCCGGTCTGGTACGGCCCCAACGGCGAGCAGGTGTGCGTCGGACCGGACGAGCAGCCGCCCACCGGCGAGGGCTGGACCCAGGACTCCGACGTCCTGGACACCTGGTTCTCCTCCGGCCTGTGGCCGTTCTCCACGCTGGGCTGGCCGGACCGCACCGCGGACCTGGAGAAGTTCTATCCGACCGACGTCCTGCTGACCGGCCACGACATCATCTTCTTCTGGGTCGCCCGGATGATGATGTTCGGCCTGTACGCGATGGACGGCGTGGTCCCGTTCCACACCATCGCGCTGACCGGCCTGGTGCGCGACGAGTTCGGCAAGAAGATGTCCAAGTCCAACCCCAACTCGGTGGACCCGCTGGACTGGATGAACGCCTACGGCTCCGACGCCGTCCGCTTCACCCTGGCCACCGGCGCCAACCCGGGCGCGGACGTGCCGATCGGCGAGGACTGGGTCAAGGCGTCCCGCAACTTCGCCAACAAGATCTGGAACGCCACCCGGTTCGCGCTGATGAACGGCGCGAGCGTCGAGGGGCCGCTGCCCTCGCAGGCGGAGATGTCCGCGGCCGACCGGTGGATCCTGTCCCGGCTGAACCTGGTGGTCGCGCAGGTCGACGCGTACTACGAGGACTTCCAGTTCGCGAAGCTCAGCGACGCGCTCTACCACTTCGCGTGGGACGAGGTCTTCGACTGGTACGTCGAGCTGTCCAAGACCACCTTCCAGGCCGGCGGCGAGCCGGCCGAGGTCAGCAAGCGGGTCCTGGGCGAGGTGCTGGACGTCACGCTGCGGCTGCTGCACCCGGTGGTCCCGTTCGTCACCGAGACGCTGTGGACCGCGCTCACCGGCCGCGAGTCGGTGGTGATCGCCGAGTGGCCGAAGGACAGCGGCTTCCGTGACGCGGCCGCCGAGGCGGAGATCGCCGAGGTGAGGCGGGTCGTCACCGAGGTCCGCCGGTTCCGGTCCGACCAGGGCCTCCAGCCGGGCCAGCGGGTGCCGGCGCGGCTCACCCTGGACGGCACGCTGCTCACGCCGCACGAGACCGCGATCCGGCAGCTGCTGCGCCTGCAGCCCGAGGGCGAGGGCTTCCACCCGACCGCCACCCTGCCGGTGGCCGGCGCGCTGGTCGCGCTCGACCTGTCCGGCACGATCGACGTGGCGGCCGAGCGCAAGCGGCTGACGAAGGACCTGACCGCGGCGGAGAAGGAGAAGGCGGACACCACCAGGAAGCTCGGCAACGAGGCGTTCCTGGCCAAGGCGCCCGAACCGGTCGTCGCCAAGATCCGCGCCCGGCTGGCCACCGCGGAGGCCGACATCGCCCGGATCACCGCGCAGCTCGCCGCGCTGCCGCAGGGCTGAACCGCCACCCCGTCCGGTCCGCGCGGTCGATCGACCGCGCGGACCGGACCGGACCCGGCGAGGGCCTGGCGAAGATCGGGGGTGCCGCTTTCGTAGACTGGACCTGTGAGCAACCCTCCCAGCGACGAGCCCCACGGGCGGCTCGACGACGACGCGTACGACGCCGCCGCGGACGACACCCGGGACCAGGGCCCGCGCGAGGTCGACATGGCCGTGATCGAGGCGGGCAGTCGCACCCTGCGCACCGAGGTCACCCCGCCCGCGCCCGAGGACGACGTGCCCGCCCGCCCCGCCGACCCCGAGGTCGACCGGGCGCTGCGCGCGGTGGAGGACGAACTGCTCGGCCGCTGGCCGGAGACCAAGCTCGACCCGTCACTCGACCGGATGACCGCGCTGATGGACATCCTCGGCGACCCGCAGCGCGCCTACCCCTCGATCCACATCACCGGCACCAACGGCAAGACCAGCACCGCGCGGATGATCGAGCGGCTGCTGCTGGCCTTCGAACTGCGCACCGGCCGCTACACCAGCCCGCACGTGCAGTCCGTCACCGAGCGGATCAGCCTGGACGGCCGGCCGATCCCGGCGGAGCGGTTCATCGAGCAGTACCACGACCTGACGCCGTACATCGGCATGGTCGACCAGTCGCAGCCGCACCGGATGTCCTTCTTCGAGGTGCTCACGGGCATGGCGTACGCGGCGTTCGCCGACGCGCCGGTGGACGTGGCCGTCGTCGAGGTCGGCATGGGCGGCTCCTGGGACGCGACGAACGTGGTGGACGGCCAGGTCGCCGTCGTCACCCCGATCGCCCTGGACCACACCGAGCGGCTCGGGCGGACGCCGGGCGAGATCGCCGGGGAGAAGTCCGGGATCATCAAGCAGGGCGCCACCGCCGTCCTCGCCCAGCAGCCCGCGGACGCCGCGCAGGTGCTGCTCAAGCGGGCCGTGGCGGTCGACGCCACGGTGGCCCGCGCGGGCATGGAGTTCGGCGTGCTGCACCGCGAGGTGGCCGTCGGCGGCCAGATGCTGACGCTGCGCGGCCTGGGCGGCGAGTACGAGCAGGTCTTCCTGCCGCTGCACGGCGAGCACCAGGCGCACAACGCCGCGCTGGCGCTGGCCGCGGTCGAGGCGTTCTTCGGCATCGGCAGCATGCACCAGCGGATCCTCGATCTGGACACGGTGCGCGGCGCGTTCGCCACCGTCACCTCGCCCGGCCGGCTCGAAGTGGTGCGGCACAGCCCGACCGTGGTGCTGGACGCCGCGCACAACCCGGCCGGCGCGCAGGTCACCGCGGCCGCCGTCAGCGAGGTGTTCGGCTTCAGCCATCTGGTGGGCGTGGTCGGCCCCAGCGGCGACAAGGACGTGCGCGGACTGCTGGAGGCGTTCGAGCCGGTGTTCGCCGAGGTCGTGGTGACCCGCAACTCCACCTCCCGCGCCATGGACGTGGACGAACTGGCCGCGCTGGCCGTCGAGGTGTTCGGCGAGGACCGGGTCCAGGTCGAGACGCGGCTGGACGACGCGCTGGAGGCGGCCATCACCCTCGCCGAGGAGGAGGGCGAGTACTCCGGCGCGGGGGTCCTCGTCACCGGTTCGGTGATCACCGTCGGAGAGGCCCGGCTGCTGCTGGGCCGCAAGTGAATCGTGGAATGAAGGAGCCCTGGGCATGCGGACACTGTGTGCGAGCACGCTGATCGGCGAGTTCCTCGTCATCGGCTTCGCCGGGCTGGTGGCGATGAAGCACCCGGACCTGACGATGGGTCAGGTCTGGACGGTGTGCGGCATCGCCATGGCGCTGTGCGTGCTGCTGTGCGGCATGCTCAGCCGGCCCGGCGCGCTGGCCGTGGGCTGGGCGCTGCAGATCGGCCTGATCGCGAGCGGGTTCGTGGTCGGTACGATGTTCTTCCTCGGGGTGATCTTCGCCGCCCTGTGGTGGGCGTCGATCCACTACGGCCGCAAGGTCGACGAGATCCGGGCGCGCCCCGCGGCGCCCACGGCGTGAGCCGCGCCTTGTAGGCTCGTCGCACATTCTTTTGAGTATCAGGAGTCGCACCGTGTCCCAGCGCACCCTCGTCCTTCTCAAGCCGGACGCCGTTCGCCGCGGCCTGATCGGCGAGATCCTCGGCCGGATCGAACGCAAGGCGGGCTGGACCGTCAGCGCGCTCGAACTGCGCACCCTGGACCGCGGCACGCTGGAGCAGCACTACGCCGAGCACGTCGGACGGCCGTTCTACGAGCCGCTGGTGGAGTTCATGGCGTCCGGCCCCTCCGTCGCGCTGGTCGTCGAGGGCGAGCGGGTCATCGAGGGCGTGCGCACGCTGGCCGGCCCGACCGACCCGATCGCCGCCGCGCCCGGGTCCATTCGGGGGGATTTCGGCACCATCGTGCGGGAGAACCTGATCCACGCCTCGGACTCCGAGGAGTCGGCCGAGCGCGAGATCAAGATCTTCTTCCCCACCCTGGCCTAAACCCCGGACGAAAGCCGCATCTTGCGGACATGGTCCGCTGATGAGCGGGAACAGGACAACCGGGGCCCCCACGGGAACCAAACACTCCGACACGGCGTCACCATTACTGAGGTCCGCTGTGTGTTCTGATGACAATGGCGTCGGAACCCCGACAGCGCGCCCCCACCGGGCGCGACTACGATGGAACCTCCGCCCACGCTCGGGAAGGCCAGACGTATCCACATGGCGAACAACATGTCGTTCATCGGCCGTGACATGGCTGTCGACCTCGGGACTGCCAACACGCTGGTGTACGTCAGGGGCCGCGGGATCGTCCTGAACGAGCCATCGGTCGTTGCGGTCAACACCAACACCGGTGGCATCCTCGCGGTGGGCGCCGAGGCGAAGAAGATGATCGGCCGCACCCCGGGCAACATCGTCGCCGTGCGGCCCCTGAAGGACGGCGTCATCGCCGACTTCGAGATCACCGAGCGCATGCTGCGCTACTTCATCCTGAAGATCCACCGCCGCCGCTACATGGTCCGCCCGCGCGTGGTCATCTGCGTGCCCTCCGGCATCACCGGAGTGGAGCGCCGCGCGGTGATCGAGGCCGCCACGCAGGCCGGCGCCCGCACGGTGCACATCATCGAGGAGCCGATGGCCGCGGCCATCGGCGCCGGGCTCCCGGTCCACGAGGCCACCGGCAACATGGTGGTGGACATCGGCGGCGGCACCACCGAGGTGGCGGTCATCAGCCTCGGCGGCATCGTCACCGCGCAGTCCATCCGGGTGGCCGGCGACGAACTGGACAACGCGATCATCCAGCACATCAAGAAGGAGTACAGCCTTCTGCTGGGCGAGCGCACCTCCGAGCAGATCAAGCTCACCATCGGCTCGGCGTTCGCCTCCAAGGGCGACGAGGAGCACACCGAGATCCGCGGACGCGACCTCGTCAGCGGGCTTCCCAAGACCGTGGTGATCTCCGCAGCGGAGGTCCGCAAGGCCATCGAGGAACCCGTCAACGCGATCGTCGACGCGGTGAAGACCACGCTGGACAAGTGCCCGCCGGAACTGTCCGGCGACATCATGGACCGCGGCATCGTGCTCGCCGGCGGCGGTGCGCTGCTGTCGGGTCTCGACGAGCGGCTGCGCCATGAGACGGGCATGCCGATCCACATCGCCGACACCCCGCTGGACTGCGTCGCGCTCGGCGCCGGCAAGTGCGTCGAGGAGTTCGAGGCACTCCAGCAGGTCCTGGACGCGGCACCCCGCAGGTGACCCTGCGGCGCCGCGCCGAGGACCTGAAGTACCCCGCACAGTAGTTCCGACCGGCCGCGGCCCCTCAGCGGCGGCGGGTCCGATACGGAAGGCACGGACTGGCGCCCGTGAGGGACACAAAGGAGAGCCGGCTTCTGCTGGTGCTGCTGGTGGTGGTCGCGTTCGCGCTGATCACCGTGGACATCCGGGGCGGTGAGAACTCACCGCTGGACCGGCCGCGGCAGGCCGCGCAGTCCGTGTTCGGGCCGGTGGAGAACTCGGTCGCCAGCGCCGTCAACCCCGTCGGCAACGCCATAGACGCGGTCCGCGACTCCGGGGACCGCAGCTCCACCATCGACCGCCTCAAGAAGGAGAACGAGGCGCTCAAGCAGGAGCTCGGCTCGAAGGACATCACCCGCAACCGGGCCGCGGAGCTGGACCAGTTGCTGAGGACCGCCGGAGCCGGCCAGTACACCATCAAGGGTGCGCAGGTCATCGCCATAGGAGCGGCGCAGGGCTTCTCCTGGACCGTCACCATCGACGCCGGCAGCCACGACGGCGTCACCCGCGACATGACCGTCATCAACGGCGACGGCCTGGTCGGCCGGGTCACCACGGTGGGCCCCTCGACGTCCACCGTGCTGCTCGCCAACGACCCGGACTTCACCGTCGGCACCCGGCTCGAAGGCTCCATGGAACTGGGCTTCGCCAGCGGCCAGGGCAACCAGCCGATGCGGGACCAGCTGCTCAACGGCAAGGCCGACGTGCACAAGGGCGACCGCCTGGTGACCTTCGGGTCGTCGGCCGGCAAGCCGTTCGTGCCCGGCGTGCCGGTCGGGAAGATCACCGGCATCGAGCCGTCCGGCGGCAACCTCACCAAGACCGTGCTGGTGCAGCCGTTCGTCGGCTTCACCAAGCTGGACATCGTCGGCGTGGTCGTCGTCGGTCCGCGGACCGACCCGCGCGACAGCGTGCTGCCGCCGCGGCCCACCACGCCGGCCAAGCCCACCCCGGCCAAGCCGTCCAACACGCCCAGCCCGGGCACGCCCACCACGCCGGGCACCCCCACCACCCCGGGCACCCCCGGCACGCCGACGTACCCGGGCAACGGGACGGGCACCGCCGGCCGCAACCCGACCCCGACGACCACCAGCGGGGGCTGACCCATGCGCCTCAACCGGATCCTGCTCTCCACCGTCCTGGTGGTCATCGCGATGGTCGTCCAGGTCAGCGTGCTGGCCCGGCTGCACCTGCCCGGCGCGGTCCCCGACCTGCTGCTGCTCACCGTGCTCGGCCTGGCCATCACCTACGGCCACGTCGGCGGCTGCCTGGTCGGCTTCTTCGCCGGCCTGCTCGCCGACATCGCGCCACCGGCCGACCACGCGGTGGGCCGCTACGCGCTGGTGCTGTCGGTGATCGGCTACGCGGCCGGGCTCGCCAAGCCCGACTCCGGCCAGCTGCGCACCGCGGCCGGCCCGATGCTGGTCGTCATCTGCGCCGCGCTCGGCACCACGCTGCTGTACGCCGGCGTCGGCAGCCTCGTCGGCGACACCGCCGGTGCCCATGTCGGCCTGGGCAAGCTGCTGTTCACCGCCGCGATCTACGACCTGCTGCTGGCGCCGTTCGTCGTCCCGCTGGTGATGGCACTGGCACGGCACTTCGACCACGACCCGCTGACCGAGGACTCCGCGGGCGGGTTCGGCGGCAGCCGTCCCCGCATGCGCTGGGGCCGGTCGGGGGCCACCGGGCCGCGCGGCATGTTCGGCCGCACCGGCCGCACCGTGAAGATCACCACGCTGGCCAGGGGAGCCCGCAGGTGACCGGCACGACACGCACCAACGGCACGGCCGGGGACGGCACGGCCAGCAGGAGCAGGGAGCAGAGTTGAGCAACATCCCGGAGACCGGACGGACCACCCGCGTCACCATCCGGCTCGTGATCCTCCAGATCCTCGTCGTGTCGCTGCTGCTGACCCTCGGCGGCCGCCTGTGGTACCTGCAGATCCGCAACGGCCAGAGCTACGACCAGAAGGCCGCCAGCAACCACATCCAGCAGGTCGTCACCCCCGCCGTGCGCGGCTCCATCCTCGACGACCACGGGGTGCCGCTGGCCGACAACCAGACCCGGCTGGTGGTCTCCGCCAGCCGCACCGACCTGCTCAAGCAGGGCGACGGCGGCACGGCCGTCCTGGACCGGCTCGCCGACGTGCTCGGCATGAAGCCCGTGGACGTCGCGGACAAGGTCCGGCTGTGCGACGCCCACACCCCCAAGCCCTGCTGGAACGGCTCCCCGTACCAGCCCATCCCGATCACCGACGCCGCGACGACCCAGCAGGCGCTGCAGATCATGGAGCGCCGCGAGGACTTCCCCGGCATCACCGCCGAGCCCACCGCGGTCCGCCGCTACCCCGGCCCGGACAAGTCCAACAGCGCCCAGGTGCTGGGCTATCTCGGCCCGGTCACCGACGAGGAGGTCGCCGCGTCGGAGAAGTCCGCCAACCCGCTGCTGCGCTCCGACCAGATCGGCCGGTCCGGCCTGGAGAGCGTCTACGACGCGCAGCTGCGCGGCACGGCGGGCGTCACCCGCTACCAGGTCGACAACCTGGGCCGGGTCATCGGCAAGGCCGGCGACACCCCGGCCCAGCCCGGCAGCGACGTGGTCACCAGCATCGACGCCCGGGTCC
>WRCZ01000161.1 GCA_009783685.1 Actinomycetes bacterium | reverse complement strand
GTCGCGCACATGGGTGGTCTGGTGGGCGGGCCGGCGGTTCGCCTGCTCCTGGCGCCGGAGCGCCTCCAGGTCGCGGCCGTGGTCGTAGAAGGCGATGCCGGTGCTGCGGGTGCCGGTGCGCAGCGGCCAGGTCCAGTGCAGCACGCCGTCGTGGCGGAAGCGGATCTGCAGGGTGGCCGCGGACGTCCAGGTGGCGTAGGCGCGGTCGTCCCACCGGGCGTGGTCGCGGACGAACACGCCCATGGCGTCGCCGCCCGCGGCGTCCCAGAACGTGGCGTGCGGGCGGATGCCCCAGGCGTAACTGGGCGCGTAGGGGCCGACGGTGAAGGCCATCGCCGTCGCCGGGTGCTCCCGGCCGCCGGGTCCGGAGAACGGCGGGTCCTCGCCGCTGTCGCCGACCACGACCGGCTCGTCGATGCCGAGCCAGCGGTAGCGTTCGGGCGATCCCGGCTCCGCGTGGTCCTCGGCGTTCTGCGAGAACGGCCAGGCGGACGAGAAGCGGTGGGTGGGCGCGCAGCCGTCCCAGGTGAGTTCCCACGAGGCGTCGTGGGTGTCCAGCGCGTCGATGTCCTCGGCGAGTTCGAGGAAGTCGCAGTCGAGCAGCACCCGGACGGCGGCGGTGTAGCGGGCGCCGCCGGAGAAGCGGTAGTCCAGTGCGTGGGTGGCGAACAGCGGCCCGGCCTCGACCAGCCGCACGTCGAGGCGCTCGGCCTGCCCGGCGGCGCAGTGCAGCACCGAGGTGCCGACCCACCCGTGCCCGCGGTCGAACCGGAGCACGGGGCCGGGCACGTCGTCGCCGGCGCAGAAGCGGCGGGACGCGGGCAGGCGGACCCGCAGGGACCCGCCGTCCACGACGATGCCGTCGCCGTCCTCGCGGACCTCGACCGCCCGGCCGGGCCGGGCCGGCGGCAGCGCCGCGTCGGCCCGCAGGGTGAACTCGTGGCGCCCGCCGGACGGGAGGCCGGCGAAGAAGCAGACCGTCGCGGACGCCAGCGGCGCGCTGCCGGCCGGGCCGGCCGCGGACTCGACGTCGACGAGCTGGAACGGCACGGCCGTTCCGTTCTCGTCGAGCAGCCGCAGGTCCGCGGCCCGCACGGCGGGCGCCGGCCACCGCACCCGATAGTGCAGCAGGGTGCGGGGCCAGGCGAACTCCGGTCGGGCGAGCGGGTCTTCGAGGCGGAACCGCACCTCGTCCGCGCCCTCGGGCCACTGGGTGGTGGCCGTCACGATCCCCCTCCGACTTCGGCGCCCCCGGCGCCGGCGCCGGGCGAGACGCCCTGGGTGCCGAACGCCGCGCCGCCCGCGACGCCTTCGACGAGGTAGCGCTGGAGCAGCACGAACAGCAGCATGATGGGCGCGGCCACGATGAACGTGCCGGCCGCGATGAGCGGCCAGTTCTGGGAGTACTCGCCGAAGAACGAGTACAGCCCGCGGGTGACCGGCCACAGGGCCGAGTCGGAGAGCATGACCAGCGGCAGGATGAGGTTGTTCCAGGCGGCCACGAAGCCGAAGATCCCGAAGGTCGCCAGGGCCGGTTTCATCTGCGGGATGATGATGGTGAAGATGAACCGGATGTACCCGCAGCCGTCCAGCGCCGCCGCCTCGTCGATCTCGCGCGGGATGCCCTTGATGTAGCCGACGAAGAAGAAGAACCCCGCGCCGGACAGGCTGGTCAGGATCAGGTACCCGATCATGCTGTTGTACAGGTGCAGCGTGCGCGCCTCGATGAACAGCGGGATCAGGCCGCCGGGCAGGAACCCGGAGAAGATGAAGAAGGTGTACAGCCCGTTGGAGAACCTGAAGTACCCGCGGGAGATCGGGAACGCCAGGAAGACGCCGAGGATCAGGGTGATGGTGCCCGGAACCACCGCGTAGACCAGGCTGTTGATCATCTCCCGGCCGAAGTTCCCCTGGTGCCAGGCCGCCGAGAAGCTCTCGGTGGTCCACGGGTGGGGTGTGCCGGTGGGGTTCTGCAGGAAGCCGGTGTACGTCTTGAACGCCTGGAGCAGCACGTACACCAGCGGCAGCGCGAACAGGCCCGCCGCGATGGCGAAGCACACCAGGTTGGTGCCCACCGCCTTGGTGGTGCGCATCGACAGCAGCCGCCGCACCGCCCCCGGCGGCGTCGAGGGCGCCTGGTACTTGCTCGCCTTCGCGGCCCTGGCCGCCTTCGCGGTCCCGAGTGTGGTCACAGCGCGACCTCCCGCCGGCGCAGCGTGTAGAGCAGGCCGCCGCCGATCACGACGGTCAGCACGAACTGCAGCATGGCCAGCATGGAGCCGTAGCCGAGCTGGCTGTCGGCCCCGAACGCGGACTGGAACATGTACAGGCCCAGGGTCTTGGTGCCGAAGTTGCCGCCGGTCAGGACCAGGATGAGCGCGTACTCGCCCAGTGTGCCCATGGCGGTCAGGAAGACGTTGACCGTGGTGGCCGAGGCCAGCAGCGGCCAGGTGACGTGGCGGAACGTCCGGAACCGCCCGGCGCCGTCCATCGCCGCGGCCTCGTACACCGACGCCGGGATGTTCCGCAGCCCGGCGATGTAGATGAGCATGGAGTAGCCGGAGAACATCCACACGTTCACCAGCATCACCAGGGGCAGCGCCAGCGAACTGGAGCCGAGGAACGCCGAGTCGGTGCCGAACAGGCCGTGCACCACCTTCTCCGCCGGGCCGGAGTACGGGTCGAGCATGAGCGCGAAGACCGCGCCGACCACGGTGACGGAGAAGATCTGCGGCATGAAGATCAGCGCGCGGTAGAAGGTGTAGGAGCGCCCGCTGCGGTTCAGCAGCAGGGCCAGTCCCAGGCCGATGGCGTTCTGCAGCACGGTCACGCCGACCACGTAGATCAGCGTGACCCGTACCGCGCTCCAGAGCTGGTCCGACAGGGAGGTGAAGGCCGCGTGGTAGTTGCACATGCCGCAGAAGTTGAGCGGCGTGCCCGGGAGCCCGGAGTACCGGGTGAACGAGTATCCGATGGTGGCCAGTGACGGGTAGAGCCCGAACAGCAGCCAGCCGGCTCCCGGTATCGCGATGCTGGCCCAGGGAATGAACCGCCGCGTCCGTTGCGTTCCGAAGGGACAGCGTGCCACGCCGTGCCTCCTTTCTAGGGTGTTTCCTCGTGCGCCGGTGAGGCGGCCGTCAGCCGGCGACCGACTTGCGGTAGGCGCTGGCCGAGCGGTTCAGGATGGTGTCGACGCTGTCCTTGCCGATGGGCGTCAACTTGTAGAAGTCGGGGCCGCCGGCGTCCAGCGGCGCTCCGGCCGGCACCCACGGGCTGCTCAACTGCGGGAAGGCGTCGGTCATGTGGGCGTTCTGCCAGTCCATCCACGACAGCCCGGTGTTCTGCAGCGCGGGCTGGGTGGAGACCGAACCGGTCTGCTTCAGCCACTCCTTGTAGTTCTCCGGCTCGGAGAACATCGTCAGCCACTGCATGGCCAGCGTCTTGTTCTTCGCGCTGGTCGGCACCACCCACGTCAGGTCGGGCTTGAGGGTGAGGCGGTTGGCCGCCGCGTCATCGGTGCCCGGCATGGTGAAGAAGCCCATGTTCAGCTTGGGGTTGGCCTGCTGGATGACCGCGCCGTCCCACGACCCGTCGAGCAGGAACGGGTAGTCGTCGGACTTGGACGCCCACACTCCGGGCGCGGTCAGCTGGGCGACACCGGCCGCGTTGGGCTCGATGTACTTCATGACCTTCTCGTAGCGGGCGGACGCCTCGCGGTAGACCGGGTCGGTCCAGGACTGGGTGCCCTTCCAGAACGCGTCGGCCCGGTCGCTGCCCACCTTCACCGAGTCGGCGGGCGCCTTGCCCTGCATCAGCATCTGGTTCATGACGCCCTGCCACACGCCGCCCTGCATGCCGTCCTTGCCGGACACGAAGATCGGGGTGACACCGGCCTTCTTCAGCGTCTCGCACTCGTCGAGGAACTGCTGGAAGGTGGTGGGGACGTCCAGGTGGTACTTGGCCAGGAGGTCCTTCTTGTACCACATCGCCCCGGCGGCGGAGTACTCCGCGGCCATGACGCCGTAGATGTGCCCGTTGCGGCCGGCCATGGCGGCCTGCATCGTCGGGTCGTAGTTCTTCATGAACGGCTGGTCCTTGAGGTCCACCAGCTGCCCGGCCTCGATGAGCGCGGCGGCGCCCTGCGCCTTGAGGCTGGTGTAGCCCGGGGCGAAGCCCGCCTGCGTCGGCGCCTGCAGGGCCAGCAGGTCCACCGACTTGGACTGCAGCAGGCTGTTCCACAGCGTGCCCCAGGCGCCGTTGGCGGTCGGGGCCTGCTGCAGCTTGATCTTCACGCCCGGGTGGGCCTTCTCGAACTTGGCGCTCAGCCACTGGGTGAACTGGATGGCGCCGGGGTTGGTCCACTCGGCGATGTTCAGCGTGGTCGTCGAACCGCCGCCGCTGTTGTCGGACGAGCTGGAGCTGCAGCCGGTCAGCGCACCGGCCAGGCATACGGTCGCGGCCGTCAGGGTCACGGTGATGCGGGGTCTCATGAGGGTGGGCTCCTTGGTGGTGAGACGGGGCCTGGACGTCGGAGGGACGGGACTCGGGCCGGGTGTCGGGTGGGGTCGGGATGTGCGGTTGTGGGGCTGGTGGGTCCGGTCGGGGCCGGACGGGGCCGCGGGGGTCAGGGCCGCTGGACGGCGCCGTCGGCGCGCCGCGGCGGCCGCCACGCCTGGCCGGGGACCGCGGGCCGCGGCGGGTACTTCAGGGCCAGGCGCTCGTCGAAGTCGACGCCGAGGCCCGGCGCTTCGCTCGGCCACAGGTGGCCGTCGCGGATCTCGGGGCAGCCGGGGAACACCTCCTGCGCGGCGGGGCCGAACAGGTGCTGCTCCTGGATGCCGAAGTTCGGGGAGGCCAGGTCGAGGGCGAGGTTGGCGGCGTGGCCGATCGGCGAGACGTCGCCGGGGCCGTGCCAGGCGGTGCGCACCCCGAACAGCTCGCACGCGGTGGCCAGCCGCCACGCGGGCGTGATGCCGCCGATGGCGGAGATGTGGACGCGGATGAAGTCGCACAGCCGCTCCTGCACCACCGGCCGGTACTCCGCCGGGTTGGTGAACAGCTCGCCGATCGCGATCGGCGTCACCGTGCCGGCGCGCAGGATCCGCAGCCACTCCAGGTCCTCCGGCGCGACCGGGTCCTCCAGGTAGAACAGGTCGTACGGCTCCAGGTCCTTGGCGATCCTGACCGCGTCGGTGGGATGCACCCGCTCGTGCACGTCGTGGATCAACTCGACCTCTGGGCCGAGCTGTTCGCGCAGATGGGCGAACAGCTCGCGGACCGCGCGCCGGTAGGCCGCCGGATCCCAGGCATCGGGGGTGAGCACCGGGCGGGCGCCGGCCGCGGCCGCTGCGGCCGGCGCCCCGTACGTGCCGGCGCCCGGGACGGCGACCTGGCAGCGCACGTGCTGGTACCCCTGCTCCATGAAGGCCTGCACCTCGTCGGCGACCTCCTGCGGGTCCCGTCCCGCGGCGTGCGTGTACACCGGCACCGCGGTACGGCAGCGGCCGCCGAGCAGTTGCCACACCGGCAGTCCCGCCTGCTTGCCCTTGATGTCCCACAGCGCCATGTCCACGCCGGACAGGGCGTTGTTGAGCACCGGGCCCGACCGCCAGTAGCCGCTCACGTGCAGCGTCGAGGCGATGTCGGTGATGTCCGCCGGATCGCGCCCGATCAGCTGCGGCGCCAGGTACTCGTCGACAACCGTGGCCACCGCCGCCGCCCGCTGGGTGAAGGTGGCGCAGCCGAGCCCGTACAGCCCGGGCTCGCTGGTGTCGACACGGACGACGACGAGGGTGGTGCCGGCCGGCGCGGTGAGGATCGCCCGGACCGCGGTGATGCGCACGCCGGACGGCGGCGCCCACGGCGGTTCGGCCGGCCGGGGCGCCGGCGCGGCGGAGGTGGCGGCTTGGTCGCTCACGGGAGGAACTCCAGGATCTTCTTGGTGCGGGAGAGGGGGCGGGCCGGGCCTCGCGGACCGGCCCGCCCGGACGGGGCCTAGCGGCCGATGCCCCAGCGGGTGTCGACCACGCCGCCGCTGAACTGGGCTCCGGTGCCCCAGAACGGCGCGAAGTTGTAGCAGCCGGAGGTGGGCGGCTCGGCGGTCGCGGTCCAGTAGGTGGCGCCGTGGCCGCCGGTGCCCGCGTCGGTCACCTGGACCGCGAAGGTCGCCGGCGTGACGGTGACGGGCGCCGCGTTCCGCACCGCGGCGGCCAGCTCCGGCAGCTGGCTCCAGGCGAGGGCGATCTCGTACCTGGTCTGCTTGCCGACGTCGTCCCTGGCCACCAGCACCCGGCCCTCGGTGCCGCTGTCCGGACCGGCGTCCATCGGGCCCAGCGGCGTCGGCAGGACCGCGTTCTTCGGGTAGTACGTCTGGTAGTTGGTGCCCGGCGCGAGCTGGCGGTGCAGCTCGGACACCCCGCCGCTGGCCAGCGTCGCCACGTACAGGTGGGAGATCGACCGCAGCGCCTTGGCGTAGTGCGCGTCGCCGGCCAGCAGGTCCTCGGGGTTGTCGGCCACGGCGTCGAAGGCCAGCTGGATGCTGTCCGCCTGGAACGGGAACAGGTACTCGTTGTCCGCGAACGGCACGTGGGACAGCTGCACGTCGTCCCCGACGAGCGCCCTGACGTACAGGAAGCTGTCGTCCCAGGCGGCCTGGAAGCTGTAGGTCTTGGTGTCGCCGGCCGCGGCGGTATTGGTCATCGTCACCGGGATGACGTCGTTCCACTGGCTGGGGCTGCCGCCCACGGTGATCTGGCGGAACGGCAGGTAGGCGACCTGGACGTCCTGGCTCCCGGTCTGGTGCAGGTCCGGGCGCTGCGGCAGCGTGACGTCGTAGCCGATCGTGTACCGGTTCTGGTCGCTCGCCTGGAACGCCTTGACCGGGAACGACAGGGTCCGCACCTCGCCGGGCTTGATCCCGACCACCGGCGACACCCCGGGCGCCAGCCGCCAGCCGGACGGCGGGGTGATCCGCACCTGCGCGTCCACGTTCTGCGGCGAGACGTTCTCCACCCGCACGTCGATGGTGCTGGTGGCGTCCAGCGGCTTGAGGAAGGACAGCAGGCTGACCTTCAGCGGGGTGCCGTAGTCGAAGCGGGCCCGGCGGGTCAGCAGCGTCTTCAGCGCCTCGGGGGTCAGGTCGCTGTCGAAGTACAGCACCTCCCACGGGTTCACGGTGAGGGTGAGCTGCGACGCGCTGCCGTCGGCGAGCCGGCGCCCGAGGTAGTCGTAGACGCGGACGCCCCGCGCGCCGTCCAGGGTGAGGGTGCCGGTGTAGCCCGCGCTCTGGTGCTCCTCGGTACCGTCGAAGAGCTGGTCGGAGTAGACGGCGGCCCGGCCCTTGCCGTCGGTGCCGCGGAACAGGAAGCCCCAGGTGGACTTGGCGTCCGGGTAGATCTCGCACTCCAGGCGGGCGTCCTCGAGCAGGGACGTCATGGCGGCGTAGGCCACCACCGCGGGCTGCGGGGTCTTGGTGGTGATGTCGTAGATGTTGAACTCCTGGCCGGAGTACCCCTTGTCGTAGGACAGGGAGAACCAGAAGATCCGGATCGGCGAGTCCTCCTCGGCGCCGGCCAGCATGTGCAGCAGGTACGTCGGCGCCACGGTCCTGGCCACCCCGTACGGGGCCTGCGCGGCGGGCACGTGCGTGAAGCTCGTGCTGACCGCGGTGCCCAGCTCGGTCTGCCACTGCCCACCGCGGCCCTTGGTGCGCGACCACAGCCGGTCCATCTTGACCTGGGTCTTGGTCATCGCGTACTGCGTCGGGTCCGGGTAGCCGTAGGCGTGGTTCACCGAACCGTCGATGTAGCCGGTGTCCTTCGAGCCCTCGGCGTACACGATGTCGCGGTTGTACGACACCGATCCGCCGCCGATCAGGTTGACGTGCGGGAACTGCGGCTTCACCCGGTCCCAGATCAGCTTGGTCATGTCGCGGTAGTCCTGGCCGTCGCCGGTCTTCCAGGTCCAGCCGTGCACCCACGGCTCGTTCCACAACTCCCAGTTCTGCACCAGGTCCTGCATCGGCGCGATGGACTGGTAGACCATGTCGGCGTGCGCGACCATGTCCTTGGGGCGGTTCTGGTACAGCAGCATGGGCTTGCCGTCAGGACCCGGCGCGACGTTCCAGGACATGTTGTAGTTGATGCCGCCGAGCGTCTCGATGCCGTAGCTGTTCCACTCGGCGACCTCGGCCCGCGCCTTGTCGATCGCGGCCTGCTGCCAGAACACCCCCGGCGCGGGGGCGACGATGTCCGGCGTGATGGACGCGATGCCGCGGGTCCACTTCACGCCCATCCGCTGGGCGATCTGCTTGGTGATGACCGGCGACGACTCCGGCCGGATGCCCAGGCCGAACACCGACCCCGGCCGGCGCTCCGCGACGGTGGGCCGGATCACGCCGAACCCGAGGGTCTGGCCCAGGAGTTTGGCACCGTCGTCGCCGGTGACCGTGGCGGTGACCGCGTAGTAGTCGGACGCGAACGAGCCCAGCGCGATGGTGGTGGTGCTCTGCGCTCCGGCCGCGGCGGTGAACGCCATGGTGCCGCTGTTGATCGGGTCGCCGCCGCGGGCGGACACCGACCAGGCGACCGAACCGCTCAGCGCGGTGGTCGGGTTGAACACGACGAGCAGCGCGGCATCGGCCCGGGCGTCGTCCCCGGCCACCGGGTAGAGCCCGGTCGGGTCGGAGAGGCCGAGGGCGACCACGGGCGGCGCGGCGGCCGGCGCCGCCGTGCCCGCCGGCGTGGCGGCGCTCGCGGCCGGCGCGCCGGCCCAGTCCAGGGCGCCGGCGGCCGCGGCGCCCACCACGGCCGCGGCGCCGAAGCCCACGACCTTGCGGCGGGTGACCTCCGCGGGGCCCTGGGGTTCCGGGGTGGTGCGGTCGGATCTGGCGTGATTGTCGGTCACGTTCGGTTCTCTCCAGTCTTCAGCACGGGAGTTCTTCGGGTGACACCGGTCTGACGACGCACAGGCCGGAGGGCGGAACGGCTATCGCGTCGGGTCCCGGCCCGAGGGCGCGCGTCTGCGAACCCGCGGGGCGGCCGCAAGCGTCGAAGGCGTCGAACCGGACGGTGGTGCCCGGCCCTTCGACGTCCAGGACCACGTGTGAGGCGGCGGTGGAGTTGACGAGGGCGATCTCGGCGAGGCCCGCCGCGTGGACGCGGGCGACGGCCTGCTCGGCGTGGAAGGTCACGACGGCCCGCTCCCCCAGCCGGGCGGTGACCGCCGGGTGCAGCTGGTCCGGGCGCCCGGCGACGATCTCCCCCCGGGTGAGGACGTCGCGGTGGTCGCGCCAGAAGCCGAGCCAGAACCCGGTCATCGCCTGCTGGTCCTCGGTCAGCGAGGCCAGCGTGACGGAGATCTGCGGGATGGCGAACAGCGCGGAGTGCAGCTGCCGGGCGGCGGTCTGCGGGGAGGCGGCCGGATCCCACATCAGCATGTCGGAGTGGACGGCACCCGAGGTGGCGAGCAGGCCGAGGTCCAGGGTGCGCACCCGGTTGGCGGTGGCGTCCGCCGGGCAGTCCGCGGCCCGCAGCAGGTTGCCGAAGGCCAGCATGCCGGGGCCGGCGTAGGGCTGCCGCAACTCCACCAGAAGCTCGTCGCCGCGCAGTTCGCGCAGCCGGTCGCGCACCTCGGTCATCAGCAGCCGCAGCCCGATCCCGACGTCGTCGACATCGGCGGCGTCGTCGATACCGCTGGCGGCGTCGACGTCGGCCCCGGCCCCGGCCGTCGCGGTGCCGCCGGCCGCGGTGGCGGCACCGGTGCCGCTCTCGGCGGAGGCACCACCTCCGGCACCGGTGCCGTCATCGCGGCCGGCGGCACCCGCGTCCACCTCGGCGTACGCCATCGCGAGGTCGAGGAAGTCGATCTTGAGCCCGTCCAGGCCGTAACGGCGGACCAGGTCGACGCAGGCGTCGGCGGCGATCCGCCGGGCCGCCGCGAGGCGCGGGTCCAGCACCCGGCAGCGCAGCCGGGGAATGGCGTGCGGCGCGAGGTGCGCCGACTCCCGGTGGGCCGCGGTGCGTTCACCGATCAGGAGAGGCGCGATCCAGGCCATGTAGCGCAGCCCCGCGCCCTGCACCGCGGCGACGTGCGCCGCGAAGTCCGGGAACTTCGCCGGGTCCGGCGTCCAGTCGCCGCTGCCCGAGTAGCCGGTGCCGTCGGCGTGCAGCTGCCAGCCGTCGTCCAGCAGCAGCAGGCCGCAGCCGGCCGCCGCGGCGAGCTTCGCCTCGGCCTCCACGTCCGCGGCGTTGACGTCCCGGTGCATGGAGTACCAGGTGGAGTACGCCGGTACCCGGCCCGCCTCCGGGACGGGCAGGGCGTCCGGGCCGGCGAGCGCCCCGGCCAGTGCGCGTGCCGCCGCCGCGAAGGGGAGTCCGGACGGCTGGAGCAGCACCCGCAAGGACTCGCCGGCCCGGAGGTCGACCGCCAGCCAGACACCGAAACGGGCGGTGTCCTCGGCGAGGCCGAAGCGGACCCATGTGGTGGCCGCGAGCCGGTCCGCGGCGAAGGCCAGCAGCGAGCGGCCGGCCGCGTCGTACAGGCAGCCCAGCGGCGCCGACCCGGCGAGCCCGGCGGTGCGCCAGCGGCTCGCCCAGTCCGCGGTCAGATGGCGCTCCCAGCCGGCCGACGGGTGCCAGTACCCGACCGCGTCGCCGAGCGGAACGTCCAGCCGCAGCACGGCCGTCGTCGCCGTGCCGGCCTCCAGCCGCAGGGCCGCGGCACCGGCGTCCTGCCCGGCACCGCCCGCGGCGCCGTCGCCGGCACCGGTCGTGCCGGCGGTCTCGGTCCGCAGCCGCACGTCCCCGGCCAGCACGCTGACCCGGACGCCCCCCACCTGCAGCACCTCGCCGCGCTCGGCCCACAACTGGGCCGGCTGGGCGAAGCCCTCCGGGCCGGTCCCCTCGGCCATCACCACTCCCCTCCGCATCGGATCCAGAGCCCGGTGAACCGGTCGGACCAGGCTGAGACAACGTTGGC
>WRCZ01000160.1 GCA_009783685.1 Actinomycetes bacterium | reverse complement strand
GGGGCCGCGGAACATCCGGGTGAACGCGCTGAGCCCGGGATCCGTGGAGTTCGACGGCGGCGGCTGGGCCTGGGTGCGGGAGAACCGGCCCGAGGAGTTCGCCCGGTTCGCCCGGGAGGACTTCCCCCGCGGGCGGCTCGTCACGCTCCAGGAGGTCGCCGACACCGCGTGCTTCGTGCTCTCGCCCCGCGCGAGCGGCATCAGCGGCGCCAACGTGTGCGTCGACGCGGCCCAGGACCACCCGAGTTCCGGCCGCTTCTTCCCGTAGCGACAGCCGCCCCGCGCGAGGCTGCGGGGGAACAGCTCGGTGGAGAAGGTCAGTTCGGGCCGGACAGGCCGAAGTGCCGTGCGACGGTGTCCGCGAGCGCGGGCGCCGGGACGGATCCGTCGACGACGAGGGTGGTCAGGCCCAGGCGGTCGGCCTGGATGCGGACTTCCTGGTCCCAGAGGGCGTCGCGGGACAGGCGTTTGGCGAGGGTGGCGGCCGGGTCGAGGTCGCCCCAGGTGGCGCGGGCGCGGTCGGGGTCGGCGTAGCGGGCGGTGAGGACCCGGCGGCGGAAGTCCGGCGTGGGGAACAGGAAGACCGCGTGCGCGGGGTCGATCAGCAGCGGTGCGAGATGGCGCGGCAGGATGCCGAAGTAGTCGACCAGGGTCATGCGGTCGGCGGCGAGTGCGAGCAGGTCCTCGACGAGGAAGCCGACCGTCTCCCCGTGCAGGCTCGCCATGGTGGCGAACACCTCCTCGGGCGTGCGGTCCCGCCAGTTCGCGCCCGGCGGGCGGTTGCGCGCGGCGGACAGGTGCGGGTGGCGCTGCGGTGTGGTGCGGGGCAGCCAGGCGTGCTCGGCGCGGTCGCCGTCGTAGACGGCGAGGCCGTGGCGCAGGGCCAGCAACCGGGCGACGGTGCTCTTGCCGGTCCCGGTCCCGCCGGCGATCCATCGGACGTGCGTGAGGCGTTCAGCAGGCGACGTCATGCCTCGATGGTGGCCGTTTCGCGGGGAAAATCGCAGTCTTGTTCTTCGCGGGGCGCGCGGGCCACGATGGGAGGAGAGGGGGCCGCGGCGGTCAGGGCACGGGCCGGGCGTCCGGTGCGCCGATCGCCGGAGCGGTCCAGCTGCGCAGCAGGTCCAGGGCCCGGGCGCTCTCCGAGCCGGGCTCGACGCTGTAGACGCACAGCGTCTGCTCGGCGTCGCCGGGGACCTGGAAGGACTCGTAGTGGAAGTGGATCTCCCCCACGACCGGGTGGAGGTAGCGCTTCGCGCCGTGGGTGCGGCGCAGTACCCGATGGTCGTTCCACCAGCCGGAGAACTCCGGTGACTGGAGGGTGAGTTCACCGACGAGGTCGGCCAGCTGGCGGTCGCCCGGGTACCGGCCCGCCTCCAGGCGCAGCATGGCGACGGTCTCCGCGGCGATCTTCTCCCAGTCGCCCACCGTCTCGCGGGCCCGCGGGTCGAGGAGGAGGTAGCGCGCCAGGTTGCGCCGGTTCGCCGGGAGCGCGTCGAAGTCGGTGATCACGGCCTTCGCCAGCTGGTTGGCCGCCAGCACGTCGGTGCGCCGGCCGGTGATGAACGCCGGTACGTGGCTGAGGGTGTCGAGCATCAGGTACAGCCCCGGCCGGACCCGCTGGGGCCTGACGGGCGCGCGGCGGGTGGCCCGGGGATCCGGGATCAGCAGGTCGGTGAGGTGCTCGCGCTCGGACGCGTCGAGCCGGAGGGTGTCGCAGAGGGCCGCCACGACCTCGGTCGACGGATGCCCGGCCCGTCCCTGCTCCAGGCGCGTGTAGTACTCGGTGCTCACCCCGGCGAGCCGGGCCACCTCGTCCCGGCGCAGTCCCGGCACCCGGCGCACCCGCCCGTCGGCGGGCAGTCCCGCCTGGTCGGGGGTGATGGCGGCGCGCCGGGAACGGAGGAAGTCGGCGATCTCCTTGCTGCGGTCCACCTCTCCAGTGTGACCACGCCGGGCGGGGATGTCCCCCGCGAACGTGGCCCTGCGAGTACCAGCCGGAGCGGGGCCAGCTACGGCCCCCTGGCCGGGGCGCCGGGCTGGTGTGCTGGAGAGGTGCCCGGGGCCACCCGGCGGCACACCCCGTTCCCCGTTCCGGAAGGTGCCCACCATGTCTCCGCAGACCTCCCCCCAGCCGCTCCAGGGCCGCGTCGCGGTCGTCACCGGCGCCTCCAGCGGCATCGGCGAGGCGTCCGCCGCGAAGCTGGCCGCGCTCGGCGCCCACGTCGTCGTCCTGGCCCGGCGGGCCGACCGGCTGACCGACCTGGTCGCCCGTATCGAGAAGGACAGCGGCAACGCCACGGCGATCGCCGCGGACGTCACCGACAAGGCGGCGGTCCAGGCGGCCGCCGACCGGGTCGCGGCCGAGCTGGGCGGCGCCGACCTGCTGCTGAACAACGCCGGCATCATGCTCCCGGCCCCGGTCGAGGAGCTGGCCGTCGACCAGTGGCAGCACCAGATCGACCTGAACATCACCGGGCTGATGAACGCCATCGGCGCGTTCACCCCGCAGCTCGTGCGGACCGCCGGAGAGCGCGGCGTGGCCGACCTGATCAACACGTCGTCGATCGCGGCCCAGAACATCTTCCCGACCTTCGCGGTCTACGCGGGCACCAAGGCGTACGTCACCCACCTCTCCCGCCATCTGCGGGTGGAACTGGGCCCGAAGAACGTGCGGGTCTCGGCGATCGAGCCGGGCATCGTCGGCACCGAACTCCAGGACCACGTCACCGACCAGGGCGCACTGGACTGGCTGGCGGGCGCCAAGGACACCATGGAGTGGCTCACGCCCCACGACGTCGCCGAGACGATCGGCTTCCTCGTGTCGTTGCCGCCGCGGGTGAACCTCCAGCAGGTCACGATCATGCCGACGGCGCAGGCCTCCTGAGCCGGGCCGGAGCACGCCGGTGACGGCCCGCGGCCCGCATCCGGGCCCGGGCCGTCAGGGCTGGCGGGACGACGGGAGGCGCACGCGGAACGTGGCGCCCTTGCCGGGCAGGGTGTCGAGTTCGACGTGGCCGTGGTGCGCGGTGACCAGGGCGGCCACGATCGACAGGCCGAGGCCGGCCCCGCCGCCCTGGTGGCGGCTGCGGGACGCGTCGACGCGGTAGAAGCGCTCGAAGACCCGGGCGGCCTGCTCGGGCGGGAGGCCGGGGCCGCTGTCGGAGACCTCCAGGACGCCGTGGCCGTCGCGGGTGCCCACGCCGATCCGCACCGGGGTGCCGGGCGGGGTGTGGGCGACCGCGTTGCCGACGAGGTTGGCGACGACCTGGCGCAGCCGGGCCTCGTCGCCGAGCACCGGCGCCGGTCCCGGCGCGGTGTCCGGGTCGCCGGGGCCGGTGAGGGTGACCTCGCGGGTGGGGTCCAGCGCGGTCGTGTCGTGCAGCGCGTCGACGGCCAGGGTGCGCAGGTCCATCGGCGCCACCTGCACCGGGCGTTGCTCGTCCATCCGCACCAGGGTCAGCAGGTCCTCGACGATGCCGCCGAGGCGGACCGCCTCGTTCTCGATCCTGGCCATGGTGCGTTTGACGTCGGCGTCGTCGGCGAGCGCGCCCATCCGGTACAGCTCGGCGAAGCCGCGGATGCCGGCCAGCGGGGTGCGCAGCTCGTGGCTGGCGTCGGCGACGAACCGCCGCATCTGGCCCTCGGACTCGGCGCGCGCCGCGAACGCCGACTCGATCTGCGCGAGCATGCTGTTCAGCGCGGTGCCCAGCCGCCCGGCCTCGGTGCGCGGCGACGCCTCCGGCATGCGGTGGGACAGCGGGCGGCCGGCGGCGATCTCGGCGGCCGTCGCCTCGATCCTGCGCAGCGGGCGCAGGCCCGCGCGGACCGCGAACCAGCCGGCCACGCCCAGCAGCGCGGCGACGACCGCGCCGATCAGCAGGAAGCCGGTGCTCAGCCGGTCGGTGGTGGTGGACACGTCGTCGAGGGACGCGGCGACCACGACGCCGGCCAGCTGCGCCGTCGCCGCGGCGCCGGTCCGGCCCTGCCCGGTGCGCGGCTGCGACGTGCCGCCGACCGGGACGATCAGCACCCGCCAGCTGCCGCCGCCGTGGTCGCTGGCCACGTCGAACGGCTTGTTCAGGTGCGCCCGCAGCGCGGCGGCGTCCATCGTCGGCCACAGCGGGCGCGGATCGTTGGCGGCGACGGGCTGCCGGAACTGCTCGGAGACGGTGCCGTCGGGCGCGGCGAACGCCACCACGTACTGGCTGGGCAGCCAGGCCCGCGCGCCGGCCCCCCCGGGCCGGCCGGCGCGCGGCGGGGGCGTCCCCTCGGTGTCCAGCCGCTGGGCGAGCGGCCCGCCGAACCGCTCCATCTGCTGGTCGACCCGGCTGACCATCTGGTTGCGCACCGAGCCCAGCACGACGGTGTCGCTGACCGCCAGGCCCAGCAGGACGAGCGCCAGCGACAGCAGCACCAGCCGCGAGCGCAGCGACAACGCGGACGGGCGCAGGGACTTCAGCGCCTTCAGCGAATTCGGCGCCTTCGGCGACTTCGCCGACCGCAGCGACGTCAGCGCCTTCGGCACGGTCAGGGAACGCAGGGGGCGCCGGGCGCCGGGGGGCCGCACGGGGGTTCAGCCCTGTGCGGGCGCGGGCCGGCGCAGCACGTAGCCGACGCCCCGCACGGTGTGGATGAGCTTGGGCGCGCCGCCGGCCCCGGAGTCCACCTTGCGGCGCACGTACGAGATGTAGGACTCGACGATGCTCAGGTCGCCGCCGAAGTCGTACGCCCAGACGTGGTCGAGGATCTGCAGCTTGGACACGACCCGGTCGGCGTTGGCCATCAGGTAGGCGAGCAGCTTGAACTCGGTGGGCGACAGCGAGACGGGGCGGCCGCCGCGGGTCACCTGGTGGCCGACCGGGTCGAGTTCCAGGTCGCCGGCGACCAGCCGGCCGTCTCCGGTGGGGCCGCCGGTGCGGCGCAGGATCGCCCGTATCCGGGCGATCAGCTCCTCCAGGCTGAACGGCTTGGTGACGTAGTCGTCGCCGCCCGCGGTCAGGCCGCTGATCTTGTCCTCGATCCCGTCCTTGGCGGTGAGGAACAGCACCGGCAGCCGGTCGTCCGGGCCGGAGCCGGGCCGCGGACGCGTGCCGGTCTCCTCGCGCAGCCGCTTCACGACGGCGAAGCCGGTCATGTCCGGCAGCATCACGTCCAGCACCACCAGGTCGGGCCGCTCGCGGGCGACGGCGGCCAGCGCGTCGGCGCCGGTCGCGGCGGAGACCACCTTGAAGCCGACGAACCGCAGCGAGGCGGACAGCAGTTCGCGGATGTTGGGTTCGTCGTCCACGACCAGCAGGCTGGCCTCAGGCGTGTCCATGGCGTCCTCCCGGCCTGCCAAGGGGCGGTGCGGTCGTACGGGTGCGAAGAGATCTGCGGAGAGGTGTGCGGGGGCCCCGGCTACCGGACGGGGCCCCCGCTGCGCACGGTACGGCCTGTTGCTGTGAGGCCCGGCGGTGTCAGTTCCCGCCGGCCCCGCCGGTACCGGCGCCGGTACCGCCCCCTCCGAAGCCCCCGAACCCGCCGAAGCCGCCGGCGGAGCCCTGGGTGACGGTCGTCGCGGCGATGTCGCCGTTGGACTTCGCGTCGCCGCGGATGGTCACGCTCTGGCCGGGCTGGAGGTCGGTGACCTTGCCCTCCTTGTTCTCGGTGACCTTGGTCGACGAGCCGGTGGTGACCTTGACGATGTTGCCCTGGGTGTCGGTGACGTAGATCGTGTTGCCGTCGACCAGCTTGATCGTGCCGATGGTCACGCCTGAGCCACTCGTGCCGCCCGGCAGCCCGGTGCCGCCGCCCGCCTGGGCGCCCGTGCCGGTGCCCGTGCCCGTCCCCGCGCCGGTCCTGCCGGTGCCCGTTCCGGTGCCGTTGCCGGTGCCGCCGGCACCGCCGAAGCCGCCGCCGTACGTCCGCCCGCTGCCCGTTCCGGTCCCGGTGCCCGTGCCGGTGCGGTTGCCGGCCGCCGCCGAGAAGCCCGCGCCGCGGCCCGAACCCGTCGAGCCGTTCAGATGGTTCTTCTCCACCAGCGCGCCGGCCGCGAAGGCGCCCGCGGCCACCACGCACGCCGAGAGGACCAGCGTCAGCCACGGCAGCTTGCGGCGCGGCGGCGCGGCCAGCTCCGCCGAGATGTCCCGGCTGTCCGGGGGCTCGGCCAGCACGTCCTCGGGCCGCTGGGCGGGCACCCCGCCCGGGCTGTGCACGATCTCGCCGGGCCCCTCGAAGATCTCGACCGTGCCGGCTTCCGGGACCAGCAGATCCGTGTCGGCGGCTGCCTTGACCAGCTCGCCTCGGCGTCGCGCCATCTCCGCTTCTCCCTTGTCCGTCTCTCGCGTCTGTCGCGTGTGCTGCCTGTGCTGCATGTCGGTCGGCGTTCTCACTCGTGCCGCAGGGCCTCGATGGGCCGCAGGCTCGCCGCGCGGTTGGCCGGGTAGCTGCCGAAGAACAGGCCGATGGCGACCGCGATGGCGAACGCCCCGACCACCGACTCCGGGATGATCACCGGTTTGATGCCGACGATGGTGAAGCGCGAGCCGATGAGCCCGCCGACCACCCCGAGCCCGCCGCCGACCAGCGACAGCAGCGTCGACTCCGCCAGGAACTGCCCGAGGATGACGCCCTTGGGGGCGCCGATCGCCTTGCGGATGCCGATCTCCCGGGTCCGCTCGGTGACGGTGACGAGCATGATGTTGGTGATGCCGATCCCGCCGACCAGCAGCGAGATCGCGGCGACCGCGCCGAGCAGGACGGTGAACGTCTTGTTCGTGGACGCCTGGGTGTCCAGCAGGGACGCCTGGCTGCTGACCCGGAAGTCCAGCGCGCTGGAGTCCTTGATGCCGTGCTGGCTCATCAGCACTTCGGTGATCTCGTTCTGCGCGGGCGTGGTGGCGCCCGCGGACTTCGCCTCGACCAGGATCTGGCTGATCCCGCCGCTGAAGCCGGTGAACGCGTTCTGCACGGTCGGCAGCGGCGCGATCACGGTGTCGTCCGGGTCCTGGAACCCGGTGCCGCCCTTGGTCTCCAGCACGCCGACCACGGTGAACGGCGTACCGCCGATGACGATCTTCTTGCCGACGGGGCTCGCCGTCCCGAACAGGTCGGTGGCCGTGGTCGAGCCGATCACCGCCACCTTGCGGGAGTTGAGCACGTCGTCGGCGCTGAAGTAGTCGCCCTTGGCGACCTTGCTGTTGGACGCCTTGAAGTACGCCGGGTAGGTGCCGACGACCTGGTTCACGGTGTGCGAGGTGCCGTCGTACAGCGCGCTCTGCGACGTGGTGACCTCCGGCGCCACCGACTCCACGTCGGGCGCCGACGCCGGATCGGCCAGCGCCCGGGCGTCGTCCACGGTCAGCGGCTTGGTGCTGGTCGCCGTCGACGTGCCGCCGAAGCCGCCGCCGGAGGACACGGTCAGCGCGTTGGTGCCGAGCTTCTCGATGGAGTCCTTGACCGCCTGCGACGAGCCGTTGCCGACCGCCAGCAGGATGATCACCGCGGCCACGCCGATGAGCACGCCGAGCATCGTCAGCCCGGACCGCACCTTGTTCGCCGCGAGCCCGCCGAAGGCGAACCGCAGGGTCTCGAACGGGTTCATGGTCAGGAGCCTCCGCTCGTCAGGGCGTGCGGGGAGCGGGCCGCGAACACCGCGGGGTCGCGCAGGGCCGGCGGCGGGCCGTCGACCGGCGCCTGCCGAATGTCGGCCACGATCTGGCCGTCCACCAGCCGCAGCACCCGCTTCGCGTGCCGGGCCACCTCGTCCTCGTGCGTGATGAGGACGACGGTGCGGCCCGACGCGTTGAGCCGGTCCATGATGGCCAGCACGTCCTCGGTGCTGTGGCTGTCGAGGTTGCCGGTCGGCTCGTCGGCGAGCAGCATGGCCGGCGCGGTGACCAGCGCGCGGGCCACCGCCACGCGCTGCTGCTGGCCGCCGGACAGCTCGTTGGGCCGGTGGTCGACCCGGTCGGCCAGGCCCACCAGCTCCAGCGCCGCCCTCGCCCGCCGCCGCCGCTCGGCGGTCTTCACCCCGGCGTAGGCCAGCGGCAGTTCGACCTGGGCCAGCGCGGGAGTGCGCGGGACCAGGTTGAACGACTGGAAGACGAAGCCGATCTTGCGGTTGCGGACCAGCGACAGCTGGTGCTCGTCGAGGCCGCCGACGTCGATGCCGTCCAGCAGGTAGCGGCCGGCCGTCGGCACGTCCAGGCAGCCGAGGATGTTCATCAGCGTGGACTTGCCGGAACCGGAGCTGCCCATCACGGCGATCATGTCGCCCTGCTCGACCACCAGGTTCACGCCCGGCGAGTCGCCGGTGACCGGGTCGGGCGGGCCGCCGAGCGCGCGCACCACGGCGTCGCCGTGCCCGTACGTCTTCAGCAGCGACCGCACCTCGATCACCGGGGAGGGACCCCAGGGGCTCTCCTCCTCCGCGGCGGCCGCGGCGGGAGCGCCGGCCCGGTGGCCGCCCTCCCCGCCGCGGCCGAGCCCCCTCAGGAGCTGCCTCATCCGCGGCCACCCCCGCCGCCGGTGCTGCGGAAACCGCCGCCCGTGCCGCCGCCGAACCGGCTGCTGCCGCCGCCGACACCGCCGGGGAACGAGCCGCTCGGGAAGCCGCCGTTGCTGGAGGAGGCGACCGTCGGGATCTGCACCTGCTGGCCCTCGGTGAGGCCGCTGGTGATCTGGTCCGCGGAGTCGCCCTCGACGCCGACCGTGACGTCCGTCCGGGTCGTGGAGCCGTCCTGGTTGACGACCGTGACGGTGCGGTTGGCGCCCGTCCCGGACACCGCGGCGGTCGGCACGCTCAGCGCGCCGGACGCCTCACCGGTCACGACCTGGATGCTCGCGCTCAGCCCGGTCCGCAGGTTCGCGGTGCTGCTGGTGATGGTGAGCGTCGCCTCGTACTGCACCGCGCTGCCGGACGAACCGCCACCGCCGGAACCGGAGGAGCTGCTCACCGGCAGCGAACTGATCGACAGCACCTTGGCGTTGAGCACCGTGCCGGACTCGGCGTTCAGCGTGACCGTGGCCGCCTGGCCCGCCTTGATCTTCAGCGCGTCGGTCTCCGAGAAGTCCGCCTTGACCTGCATCCCCGAGGGGTTGGTCAGCACGATGAAGCCGGACGGCGTCGAACCGGACGACGAGGAGCTGCTGTTCGAGCCGGAACCGCTGGACCCGGACCCGCCGGAGCCGCTCGAACCCGAGCTGCTGCCGGACGTGCCGGACACCGAGTCGCCCTTCGCCGCGGACACCGAGGCGACCGTGCCGGCCACCGGGGCGGTCAGCGTGCAGCCGTCCACCGCGCGCTGCGCGGCGTCCACCGTGTTCTGCGCCTGGGTCAGCTGGGCCTGGGCCTGCGCGAGCTGCGCCGGGTCCACGGTCGGGGTGGGGGTCGGCGTGGGCGTCGCCGCGACGGTGCCGCGGCCGGACGAGCCGGAACCGGAACCCGAGGAGCCCGAGCCCGAGGACGAGGAGCCGGAGGACGCGGGCAGCTCGCCCTCCTCCACCTTCGTCAGGTTCGCCTGAGCGGCGGTCAGCGACGCCTGGTCCTGCTGCAGCGTCTCCTTCGCCTGCGTCGGGTCGACCTTGGCCAGCACCTGGCCCTTCTTCACCGTGTCGCCCGGCTTGACGTAGACCTTGGTCAGGGTGCCGCCGGTCGTGAAGTTCAGCCCGGCGTCGCTCGGCGAGGTCAGCGACCCCGAACCGGAGACCGTGGCCAGTACGGTGCCCTTCGTGACGGTCGCCACGCGGGCTCCGCTGCTGCTCGCGGAGGAGCTCTTGTCGCCGCTGTGCACGGCCGCGTAGGCACCGCCGGCGCCCGCGAGGACCACCACGCCGAGCACCGAGTTGATCAGGACGGCCCTGCGCCGCCGTGGAAGCACCTTCATGCCGCGCATACTCGCCGCACACGCCTTTGAACCCCTGGGAGAACCCTGGGAGTTCGCTGGGAGCCGGGGCACGCCGGGCCGCTCCCGTGCGCCGGGAAAACCGGACGTTCGCCGACGAACCACCCGCGCGGGCCGTGCCCCCCGGGTGACCGAGGGTGGCGTTTCCCCGGGAACTCACAGGCCGGTCCCCGACAGTCCCCACGTGCGTGCGGTTCAGTCCATGCGTCGCCTGTGCGTCCGCCGTGCCCGGTGCGGGCGAACGGCGGCGCCTGACCGCGCCGCGGCCCCGGCCACGGCGCCCTTCCAGAGGAGACCTTCGGACATGACCTGGACCCCCACCCGGCCCTCCGCCGCGCTGCGCGCGGGCGTGTCCGTCGCCGCGCTCGCCGCGTCGGGGGCGCTGCTGCTGACCGCCTGCTCCTCCTCGTCGTCCGGCAGCTCCGCCGACGCCAAGCCCTCCGGGACGGCGTCCGGCTCGCCCGCGTCGTCCGGCAAGGGCGCGCAGTCGATGGAGGCGTACCGGCAGTGCCTCCAGCAGCACGGCGTCACCATGCCGTCGTTCCGCGGCGGTTCCCCCGGCCAGGGCAACCCGAGCGACCGCCCCAGCGGACAGCCCAGCGGCCGCCCGAGCGGCGGCTTCGGCGGCCGGGGCGGCGGCTTCCCCGGCTTCGGCGGCGCGTCCCCCGACGCGGCCACCCAGAAGGCCCTCGACGCCTGCAAGTCGCTGCGGCCCCAGTTCAACGGCCAGGGCCGCGGCGGCAACGGCAGCGGCAACAGCAGCGCGTTCCAGGCCTTCGCCAGCTGCCTCAAGGACCACGGCGTCACCCTCCCGACCCCGTCCCCCGGCGCCACCAACCGCGCCGGCGGCGGCTTCGGCGAACTCCGCAACCTCAACACCTCCGACCCCAAGACCGCCAAGGCCTACACCACCTGCAAGGCCCTCCTCCCCCAACGCCCCTCGGGCGGAGCAAGCCCCTCAGGCGCCGCGAGCCCGTCGGCGACGGTGTGAGGCGAGGGGCCTGAGGGGGGCTCGGTCTGGGGTGAGCTTTCGGTATGGGTGGGCGGGTGAGATGGGTGGGGGTAGCTCGCGGGGTGAACGGATGGGCTGGACGTGATCGGTGCGGGTAGCTCGCGGGGTGAACGGACCGGCT
>WRCZ01000159.1 GCA_009783685.1 Actinomycetes bacterium | reverse complement strand
GCCGTGGCGGACCACGTAGCTGCCGTGGCCCTTGGCGTGGTGCTTCCACGACGTGGCCGAGTGGGACGAGGCGGTGTGGCTGCTCGACGAGCTGGAGGAGCTGGAGGAGCTGCTCGACGAGCTGCTGGAGCTCGCCGGGGTGGAGGTCGAGCTGGAGGAGCTGGACGAGCCGCCGGGGTTGATGGCGGGGGACGGGCCGCCCGCGGTCAGGCCGCCCGCGGAGGCGCAGGACCACGCGGACGGGCCCTGCAGGGCGAGGAGCTTCTCGGCGACGGCTATCTGCTGGTCCTTGGTGGCCAGGTCGGCGCGCTGCGCGTACTGCAGACCGCCGGCCGCCGCCCAGCTGGACTGCGAGAACTGCAGGCCGCCGTAGTAGCCGTTGCCGGTGTTGATGGACCAGTTGCCGCCGGACTCGCACTGGGCGACCGCGTCCCAGGTGGCGACCGAGGCGGCCGAGGAGGAGGTGGCGCCGATCAGCGGAACGGCGATCGCGGTGCCGGCGACGCCGGCGACGGAAGCGAGACGCACGAGGGTCTTGCCGGAGGGACGACGGTGCTTACCCATGGAGTTTTCCTCACCGACGCCTGCGAGGTCAGCTGTCGGGTTCGGACGTGAGTTGCCCGGCCGGGCCGCGTCGGCGGCGTGGAGATCGGCTTCACCCCGAGCCGGACGCGGTGTCGTACGCCCTCGCAGCGGGTTGCTGTCCGGTGCTGCGCGGCGTACGTCTGCCGGTCCGGCGGAAGACTTTGGGTCCCCCGCTCCTGCCTACGGCGCTCTCGCGTCGACTGTTCCCGTCGGCCGGCGGCAGGACTCGGCGTTCCGTTCCGGCGGGGCTCGCTGTGGCGAGCGAGAAGACGGTAAGCACACCCCTGCGAGGAGTTCAAACATTCCGATTTCGGACACCAACTGCGGGCGCATACCCGGCGAGTGGGGTAAACCGCAGGTCACGAGGGTGGATCTCAGCGCTCTGCGAGCGGGCGGTCACAGCGGCCGGCGAGAGCCTTGTCACACCCCGGACGCCCGCCGGAAAGCGGTTCGTCCGTTTTGTCGACCGGCCGCCATGACCCTTGATTTCAGCCGAGATTGAGGATCTGTCCGGGTTTGATGAGGTTCGGGTCGACGCCGATCACCCGGTGGTTGGTGTCGTAGAGCGCGCGCCATCCGCCGTCCACCCGTTGGTCGCGGGCGATCGAGGAGAGCGTGTCGCCGAAGTCGACCGTGTACCTGCTCACATCTGAAGTGCCCGACTTGTCGGCCTTGTTGGCGTTACCCGGGGTAGTCGAGTCCGTCCTGCCGGAAGTGCCCGAATCGTCCTTGCCGGTGACGGAGTACAACTCGGTCCGGCTCGCCTGGTCCGCGGCCGCCAGCTGCTCGTCGGTCGGGCTGTACGGCTTGGCGTGGCGCCCGCCGCCGGTGCTCGGGTCCGAGGGGGTGGCGGTGCCGCTGCCGGAGGGCGTCGCCGCGGACGGCGTACCGGAGTCGCCCGGCGTGCCACTCGGGGTGCCGGCCGACGGGTCCTCGCCGGGCGAGGTCGCCAGCGGCCCCCCCGGGTCGGTGTTCGAACCGCCGGTCCCCCACCCATGGGAACCTGATGATTCGTCCGATCCGCCCTGATCATCCGAGTTGCCCGACTCGTCCGAGCCGGTCGACGGTGCGGTCGCACTCGCGGACGGTGAGCCGGAGGTGCTGGGCAGGATGCCGGTCGGCACCGGCACGTCCGGGAGCGTGGGCAGGGGGATGCCGGGCAGGGTCGGCGTGGCCGACGGGGTGCCGGGGTCCACCTCGGGCGTGCCCCGGTCCTTGAACAGCCCGGTGTTCTTGTCGCAGCCCGGCCACGCGTCGGGTCCCAGGTCCGCGAGGATCTTCTCGGCCACCGTGATCTGCTGGGCACGGGACGCGAGGTCGGGGCGGGACGCGTACGCGTCGCCGCCGTACTGGTCCCAGGTGGCCTGGGTGATCGCCAGGCCGCCGTAGAAGCCGTTGCCGGTGTTCGCACTCCACAGGCCACCGGTCTCGCAGACCGCGACCTTGTCCCAGGTGCCGTTGTCCGCGGCCTGGGCGACGGACGCCCCCAGGAGCGGGATCGCGATGCCGGCACCTGTCGCGGCCGCGGTCGCGACGGTCACGACGGCGGCCGGGGTGGGCCGGGGGCGTCGGTGCCTGCCGTTGCCGGACGAGAGCATGCGGTACGCCTTTCGTTTGGCCGTACGCGCCTGGCGCGGGCATCCGCCGTGGCGGCGGCGGTGCGGCCACCCGGCGGCTGCCCGTTCCTGTGGGGCGGGCGCGTGGCGCGAGCCGTGGATGCCTCGCGCTGACCGCAGAACGTAGCGGTGATGGCCAACGGATCACAACCCGATGTAGCGGGCATCACGTCGCGGTCACGGACCTGACGGTCCGTCACTTCCCTTGGCCCGTACGGGACCCGGCTCCGGGGTGAAGGCCACCGGCAGGGTGCGAAGTCCGCGCATGATCAGGCCGCCGCGCCACCGCAGTTCGCCGGGTTCCGCGGCAAGCCGCAGATCCGGCAGGCGGGTCAGCAGCGCGGCGAGCGCGGTCCTCGCCTCCAGCCGGGCGAGCGGCGCGCCGAGGCAGTAGTGGATGCCGTGCCCGTACCCCAGGTGCGGGTTGTCCCGGCGCGCGAGGTCCACCGTGTCGGGCGCGGCGAAGCGGTCCGGGTCGCGGTCGGCCGCGGCGAGCACGACCAGCACCGGGTCGCCCGCGGCCACCGGCTGCCCGCCGATGGCCAGCGGCCCGGTCGCGTACCGCCACGTCGCCAGTTCCACCGGGCCGTCGAAGCGCAGCAGCTCCTCGACGGCGGTCTCCAGCAGGGCGGTCTCGCCGCGTGCCAGGGACTCCTGCAGGGCCGCGCGCTGGTCCGGGTGCCGCAGCAGGGTGTGCATCCCGTTCCCGATGAGGTTGACGGTCGTCTCGAACCCGGCGAACAGCAGGATGAAGGCCATGGCGGCGGCCTCGTTCTCCGTCAGGTGCTCGCCGTGGTCACTGGCCCGGATCAGGCCGGAGATCAGGTCGTCGCCGAGGTCGCCGCGCTTGCGGTGGATCAGCTCAACGAGGTACGCGCGCATCCGCTTGACCGAGCGGGCGACGCCGCCGCGCGGGCCGCCGCCGTGCCGGATCATCATCCCGGCCCAGTCGCGGAAGTCGTCCTGGTCCTCGGCCGGCACGCCCAGCAGGTCGCAGATGGCATAGATCGGCAGCGGGAACGCGAACTCGTGGATCAGGTCCGCGCGCCCCTCGGCGGCGAAGCCGTCGATGAAGCGGTCCGTCAGTTCCGCCACCCGCGGCGCGAACTGCGCGACGCGGCGGGGGGTGAACGCCTTGGACACCAGGCGCCGCAGCCGCGTGTGGTCGGGCGGGTCGATGTTCAGCAGATGCGTCATCAGGTCCGCGCCGCGCTCCCCCGGGATGCCGGTCTTCCCGCGCGACCCGGCCTCGTCGGCATGGTGCACCGGGTTCTTGCTGAGCCGCGGGTCGGCCAGCGCCTCCCGGGCGTCGGCGTAGCGGGTCACCAGCCAGGCGTCCACCCCGCTGGGCAGCCGGGTCCAGCGCACCGGCGCGTGCTCGCGCAGATGGGCGTACGCCGGGTAGGGGTCGGTGGCGAACTGCCAGGAGAACAGCTCGGGCACGGCTGCGGGGGTGCCGGGGGTGCCGCTTTCGGTGCCGCATTCGGCGCTGCTTTCGGTGCCGCGTTCGGTGCTGCCGGGAGTCCCGTCGGGGGCGCCGCCGGGAGTGCCGCCGTCCGCGGGGAGGGAGCCGGGGTCGTTCACCCCTCGACGGTATCGGCCGCGGCCGCGGTGCCGGCGGCGGCCACCGCGGCGGCCAGCGCGTCACGGCTCAGGCGGTCCGCCTGCCGGGTCGTCTCCGGGAGGCGGTACGCGGGCGCCAGCGCCAGCACCTGCGCGCAGGCCGTGGGCAGGTCGACGAGATGGCCGGTGGAGACGTAGACCGGCTTGACCCCGTCCTGGGTGCGCAGCACGCGGCCGACGGTCTCGCCGGCGTCCACCAGGTCGGCGTGCGCGCCGCGCGCCGCCGCCAGGGCCTGCGGGTCGTAGGTGCCGACGAACGGGGTCTTGGCGACGCCGGCCGTGGGCAGCCCGGTGAGCACGCCGAGATGGCAGGCCAGCCCGAAGCGGCGCGGGTGCGCCAGGCCGTGCCCGTCGCACAGCAGCAGTTCGGGAGTGGTCCGCAGCGCGCGCAACGCCTCGACCAGGACCGGGAGTTCGCGGTACGCGAACAGGCCGGGGACATAGGGGAAGGTGCTGGTGGCGGTGGCCGTCGCCCGCTCGACGACCTGGAGGGTGGCGGTGTCGATCACCACGACCGCGGCGGCCACCAGGTCGCCGGTGCCGCGGCCGTCGCCGGCGTAGGCGACGTCGAGCCCGGCGACCAGCCGCGGGTGGGCCGGTCCGGGGCCGCGGTGGTCGGCCAGCGGCCGCAACCGGTCCTGCTCGGCGAGGGCGGCGGCCGGGTCGGCGGGCCAGGTGGAGGGGGCGTCGACGCGCACGCTCAGCGGTCCTCGTCCCGCCCGGGGCCGGCGCCCCCGCCGGAGGTGCCGCCGGAGCCGTCCTGCGCGGGATCCGCGAGCCCGGGGTCGGCCTCGCCCCAGGGGGTGGTGTCGGCGGGGTCGGGGCCGGGGGTGCCGGTCCTGGCGTCCGCCTCGGCCTGCCGTACCGCGGCCCGGTAGCGGCGGGCGGCGTGGCGCAGCGCCGCCTCGGGGTCGATGCCCGCGGCCTGGGCGGTGGCCGCCTCGGCCAGCAGATGCTCGCCGAGGACGTCCTCGTCGTCGTACAGCGGCGCGGGCGGGGTCACCGGGAGCGGCAGCCCCGCGGTACGGGCCCGGCCGGCCAGCTTGGCGGCCAGCGCGAGCGCGGGCGACGCCAGCGGCACCCCGTCGGTGACCGACTCGCGGGACTTCTCCACGCCCTTGAGCCGGACCCAGTTGGCCTGCACCTGCTCCGGCGTCTCGGCGACCTCGTCGCCGTAGATGTGCGGGTGGCGGTGGATCAGCTTGGCGACGAGGCCGGCGGCCACGTCGTCGATGCCGAACGGGTCCTCGGGGTCGCCCTCGGCGATCGCCGCGTGGAAGACGACCTGCAGCAGGACGTCCCCCAACTCCTCCTTGACCGCCTCCCGGTCGCCCTCCTCGATCGCCTCGACCAGTTCGTACATCTCCTCGATGCCGTACTTGGCGAGGTCCTCGTGGGTGCGCAGGCTGCTCCACGGGCACTCGGCGCGGATCCGGTCCATGACCTGGACGAGGTCGATCAGCCGGGCGCCGGGCAGGTCGTAGGAGCCGGGCAGCAGCTCCAGGTCGGGCATCTGCACCCGGCCCGAGCCGCCGAGCCGGGCGAGTTCGTCGGTGACGCCCGGCGCGGCGCCGCCCGCGGGCGGCAGGTACACCACGGTCCGGCCGCCCTCGGTGGCGTCGACCAGCTCCCGCCCGCTCGGGTCGGCCAGCTCGCAGCGCACGCCTGCCTCGCGCAGGTAGGGCAGCTGCGGGTGCTCGGGATCGGCGCACACCACCCGGTCCGCCGCGTGCAGCACCTGCCACGCCTGCCAGGACAGCTGGCCGGGCGCGATCCGGTGGCTGGTGGTGAGCAGGACCAGGCGGCCCGGGGCGGGCACGCCGCCGTTCTCGTCGTTCACACCTCGAACGTACCCCGCCGCGCCGGCCGCCGGGTCACGCGCCCGTGGGTGCGGCGACCTGCGTCTTGCTGACCAGCCACGGGTCGGACGTGCTGCCGATGGTGCCCTTCGCGGCGTCCCAGGTGCCGTACCGCGGGTTGATCGTCACGCCCAGGCTCTTCGAGGTCTTGACCACCGCCTGCTGCAGCGCGGCGTTGCCGCCGTCGCTGCCCGGCTGGTAGCCGAGGTGCTGGATGACCTTGGCGAAGGCGACGTTGCGCCGGAAGAAGTGGGCGATGTCCTTGGGCGCCACGCCGTACTGGGTGAGCAGCGTCGCGTCCAGCTGCGCCTCGTTGCCGCCGAACTGCTGCAGCGCGGCCTGGTGTTCCTGCGCGACCTCGGCGTCGGTGACGGTCAGCCCGTTGTCGGCCAGGGTGCGGTCCAGGACCTGGTCCTCGACCAGCCGGCCGAGCAGCTGGGTGGGCAGGTTGCCGGCGGAGTCCAGCAGTTGCTGGCCCTGCGGCGAGCTCGCGGCGGCGTCCCGCAGGTCGTTGACCTCGGACTGCAGGGTGGCCACGGTGATCCGCTGGTCACCGACGACGGCCGCGGCGCCGGTGTGCACCGGCCCCGATCCGCACGCGGTGAGCGCGGGGGATGCGAGCAGCAGTGCTGCGGCGGCCAGCGGGACGGCGGTGCGGCGGCGGACCATGGTGCCTCCAGGCAGGAGAACGAAACAACCTCGCGATGCTGATGTGATGATCGGGGACGAGCTTATTGAGCCCGCCCCACCGATATCCAGCACTCCGCCCAACGCTTTGCGCTGCGCGCCGGTGCCCGGCCGTCACCGGCGGCCCGCACAGGCGCACCGGGCGGGCCCGCCCCGCCGGCCGGCGGCCGGGGCGCCACTGGTCTCCACCAGTTCACGAGGGAAGCTACAGCCACCATTCATCGCGTGCTCGCGACGGCGTCGCGCGCACGTTCCGGTGCCCTTTGCACTCTCGGGTGCGCCCTGTGACCGACAGGGGGCGTAGCGGGGGTTCACCTCCGCGTCCACTCCCAACCCGAGGGACGGGCAATGACTTTGATGGTCCTGAACCATCGACACGCGAGACCGCTGCTGGTGGTGCTCGCCGCGGCGACCGCGCTGGCGGCGGCACCCTCCGTCGCCTTCGCGGACGGCGGCGCCCCCGCGCCGGTCACCGGCGGAATCCCCCTGGTCGACACGACCGAGAAGATCGGTCCCGGGATCGGCCTGCAGCATGTGAAGGCGCTGGACCAGAAGGGCTGGTACGACGCCCACTACCTGACCGTCGACCTGTCCGGCAAGGCGGTCGGCACGGACCTGCTGACCTCCGGGCCGGTCGCGTCCGGCGGGCCGCTCAGCGAGGCCGTCAACAAGGCCGGTGCCGTCGCCGGCATCAACGGCGAGTTCTTCGACATCGGCAACTCCAACGCGGCGCTCGGCGGCGAGGTGCAGGACGGGAAGCTCCTCAAGTCGGCCGACATCAGCGGCCGCCAGCACGTCGGCGTCAGCACCGACGGCGTCGCCCAGCTGGTGAACCTGGCGGTCGACGCGAACGCGACGTTCGCGGGCGCGGACCACAAGGTCCTGTCGATCAACGCCGCGAACGGCGGCGGGCTCCCGGCGGACGGCATGATCGCGTTCACGTCCGCCTGGGGCGACTACAGCCGCAACCGCGCCCTGGCGGGCGTGGCCGCCGACCAGATCGCCGAGGTGCTGGTCCGCGGCGGCAAGGTCGTGTCGGTCACGCCGACCGGTCCGGCGGGCTCCGGCGCGATCCCGGACGACGGCTTCGTGCTCGTCGGGCGCGGCGCCGCGGCGACCGCGATCCGCGCGCTGCAGCCCGGCGACCCGGCGACGCTCGCCTACGGCCTCGCCGACAACGCGGCGAAGAAGATGAAGTTCGCGCTCGGCCACGGCGGCACCATCGTCTCCGGCGGCCAGGTGGTGAAGGGCCTCGACACCTCGATCGCCCCGCGCACCGCCCTCGGTTTCACGAACGGCGGCAGGACGCTCGTGCTCGCCACCTGGGACGGCCCCGGCGGCACCGGCAAGGGCGGCGTCGGCATCGACAAGGAGGCCCGGGACCTCGCCGCGATGGGCGTGGAGACCGCGGTCAACCTCGACGGCGGCGGTTCCACGACCATGGTCGCCCGCGCGCTCGGCGAGGACGACGCGACCGTCCGCAACGTCCCCTCCGACGGTCACGAGCGCAACGACCCCAACGGCGTGGGGGTGTTCGTCACCAAGGGCGACGGCAGGCTGCACCAGCTGCTCATCAAGCCGGCGCCGGGTGCGGCGTCGGCCGACGGCGGCGTGAAGGTCTTCCCCGGGCTGCACCGCAGGCTGGTCGCGGCGGGCGTCGACGACCACGAGACGCCCGTGGCGGTCCGGTCCGTGCAGTGGAACGCGCCCAAGGTGCCCGGTCCCCTCAAGGACGGCGTGCTCACGGCCCCGGACAAGGCGGACGCGCCGGGCACGATCACGGTCGACGCGCACGTCGGGTCGGTGAAGGCACAGCAGAAGGTCACCGTCCTCGGCGCCCTCAAAAGCCTGGAGCTGTCGTCCCAGCGCCTGTCGATCGCCGACGCGACGCCCGACGACGCGGCCACCGTGTCCGTGACCGGCCGCGACGGCCAGGGCTACACCGCCCCGATCGACCCGCAGGACCTGACGCTCGACTACGACCACAGCGTCGTCGCCATCACGCCCGTGGACGGCAAGCTCAAGATCACCCCGCTCACCAACGCGGGCACGATCCTCACCGTCTCGGTCGGCGGCACGTCGGTCCAGCTCCCGATCACGGTCGGCGTGCAGACCAAGACCGTCTACGACTTCGACGACGACGTGGTGGCCCGCTGGCACAACAACAGCACCGCGGCCACGACGTTCTCGGCGGACCCCGACGGCCTGCGCATCGACTTCGGCGCCATGCGCAACGTGGGCATCGCGGCGGCGTCCGCGGCCCAGCGCGTCGAGGTACCGGGCCAGCCGCTGCGCGTGCGGGTGCGGATCAAGTCGAGCATCAGCGTGCCGTCCGGTCTGACCTACCTCGGCTACTACGACGGCAACGGCAAGAGCGGCGGCATCTACGGCACCGCCCTGACCGCGAGCAGCGACTGGCAGTACGCGACGTTCGCGCTCCCGGCCAACACCGCGTTCCCGATCTCGATCTCCAGCTTCCAGGGCATCAACACCAACGTCGCCGACCAGAAGGCGGGCACGTTCGTCCTCGACCGCATCGAGGCCGACGTCCCGACCTCGATCGACCTGCCGGCCCAGCCCGCCCTCACGCCCGACCCGCTCGTCTCCGACGACGGCTCGCTGCCGAGCGGCCCCGGCACCTGGCAGTTCGCCACCCTGTCCGACGTGCAGTTCACGGCCGACGCCCCGGACCTGGCCCAGGTCGCCACGGCCGCCCTCCAGCGGATCCGCGCGACCCACCCGGACCTGGTCGTCCTCAACGGCGACATCACCGACCGCGGCCTGCCGCAGGACCTCGCGCTCGCCCGCCAGGTGCTCACCGACGCCGGGTGCGACCTCGTCCCGGTCGGCCAGGAGCCGGCGGAGAACAGCACGCCGGACCCGAAGGCCGGCTCCGTCCCGTGCTACTACGTGCCGGGCAACCACGAGTCGTACGGCCTGAACAACGTCCAGAGCGATCTGACGAACTTCACCCAGGAGTTCGGACAGCCGTACCGGACGTTCGACCACAAGGGCACGCGGTTCATCCTGCTCGCCAGCTCGCTCGGGACGCTGCACGGCACCGCGTGGGACCAGCTCCCCATGCTGCAGAAGGCCCTCGCCGACGCCGAGAAGGACAAGTCGGTGCACAACGTCATGGTCTTCGCCCACCACCCGGTGGACGACCCCGCCGAGACGAAGTCCAGCCAGCTCGGCGACCGCGACGAGGCCGCGCTCGTCGAGAAGATGCTCACGGACTTCCGTGACTCCACCGGCAAGGGCGCCGCGATGGTCGGGAGCCACGCGCAGATCGCCGACGTCCACCGGCTGGAGGGCGTCCCGTACATGGTGCTTCCGTCGTCGGGCAAGGACCCGTACGGCACCCCGGACCGCGGCGGCTTCACCGGCTGGGTCGACTGGTCGGTGAACGCGCGGGACACCGCGGACCAGCAGTGGCTCCAGGCCGACGTGCGCGCCTTCGCGCAGTCCGTCACGCTCGACGCCCCGGAGTCGGTCCAGGCCGGCGCGACCGCGCAGCTCTCCGGCAGCATCGTGCAGCCCAAGGGCGTGGCGGCCGGCACCCGTGTGGTGCCGCTGCAGTACCCGATGTCGGTCGAGTGGGGCGGCTCGGCGAACCTGGCGATCGGCAGCGGGAAGGCGGCCGTCGACGCGGCCCGTCACCAGGGCAAGGTCGCGATTCTCGACCCGCGGACCCGGACGCTCACCGCGCTGGGCACCGGCACGGTGACCGTGTCGGTGACGAGCGACTCGATGCGCGCCTACACCGGTGACGGCTCGCTCGCGCCGATCACCACCTCGAAGACCATCGAGGTCGTGGCGTCCACCCGGTGACCGCCAGGTACCGGCCGCGACCGCCGGCGACCGGCTCCTGAGGTCCGGCTCCTGAGGTCCCGCTCCTCAGGTGTCGGCCTCTGAGATCAGGTCGCGGCCGGGCGGGAACGGCTGAGGGCGAGCACTCCGGTGCTCGCCCTCGGTGCCGTCAGCCCGCGCACTGGTCCAGCATCGCCTGCTTGTCGGGCGCCGTGACGGGCAGCGCGTACTTGAGCGAGACCTGCGCGATGCGGACCGCGTAGGAGCAGCGGATCACCGTGGACGGCGGCAGCCAGCTCGCGGGGCCGGAGTCGCCCTTGGCGCCGTTGGAGGGGCCGTCGACCGGGATGAGGTTGAGCGGGTCGTTGGCTATCTGCTCGCGCTTGTCCTTCGTCCACTGCGCCGCGCCCATCTGCCAGTCGTACGACAGCGGCATCACATGGTCGATCTGGACGGCCGAGGCGTGCGTCTTGGTCCAGTCGATGGTGCGGCCGGTGTAGGGGTCGGCCAGCACCATGGAGGTGATCACGCAGGTGGAGCCGGAGCGGTAGCGCACCTCGGTGCCGTCGCGCTTGATCACGTCGTTGCGGGTGTCGCAGCCGTTGTGCGCGTACGGCACGCCGGGCGCGCTGTCCATCCAGGCGTAGCCGAACTGCGCCCTGGTGTAGCCGGTCTTGGGCCCGCGCCCCTTCGTGGCGACCCGGGAGATCAGCGCCCTGGCCCTGGCCTTGTCGGCGGTGGAGGTGATCGGCGCGAGGCCGGGCTTGGTGCCGTCGGGGTTGTCCAGCGGGCTGACGGCGTGGCCGTCGCCGGCCACCGGCCCGCTGGACGTCGCCTTGTCGCCGGAGCCGCCGG
>WRCZ01000158.1 GCA_009783685.1 Actinomycetes bacterium | reverse complement strand
GGGATCAGTGGGGGCCGGATGCCGGCTAAGGGAGCCATGTCCGTCGCCTCTCGTAGGGGCCGTGTGTGGGGGGTTGGAGGAGCGCTCGGCTGCGTCGCCGCCGGGCCCGGCCGGCGGCGACGCAGCCGAGCGCTCCGTGTCGGCGCTTCGGCGACGGCGGGGTGAGGGACGCACGACCTGTGGAGGGATCGTGGCGGTCATCACCTTGCCGATCGGCTGCTCCCGGTCCTCCCACTATGGTGTTGCTATCCTCAACTCGCAAGCCACAAAGTGCAATTCGCAAAATGCGCCGGGGCGGGCCACCCTGCGGATCCTCGTGGCACACTGCGGCGGGACGGGACGCACGCACGGGGAGGTAGCGGATGGCGGCCACCGACAACGGATGGGGCGGCGGCCCTCCCACGGTGCTGCGGATGATCCTCGGACGGCAGCTGGAGTCCCTGCGGTCCCGCGCGGGCATCTCCTTCGAGCAGGCCGGCGAGACCATCGGCGTCAGCCACTCCACGATCCGCCGCATGGAGCAGGCCAAGGTCGCCCGCCTGCGCCTGTCCGACGTCGAGAAGCTGCTGCGGACGTACGGCGTCACGGACACCGCGGAGATCGAGGCGTTCCTCGACCTCTCCCGCGAGGCCAACAAGCACGGCTGGTGGCACACCTACCGCGACGTGATGCCCGACTGGTTCGGCGCCTATCTCAGCCTGGAGCAGGCCGCCGTGCACATCCGGGCCTACGAGGCCCAGTTCGTTCCGGGTCTGCTGCAGACCGAGCAGTACGCGACCGCGTTGCTCGGCGCGGGCGACCCGCACGCGCCGGCCGAGGACATCGAGCGCCGGGTCGCCCTGCGGCTGGGCCGCCAGCGCGTCCTCACCCGGGAGCGGCCCCCGCTGCTGTGGGCGGTGATGGACGAGACGGTGCTGCGCTGGCCGGTCGGCGGGCCGAAGGTGATGCGCGCCCAGATCGACCATCTGCTGGAGATCGGCACGCTCCCGAACGTCCGGCTGCAGCTGATGCCCTTCACCAACGGGCCGCACCCGGCCACCCGGGCCGGCGCGTTCCAGCTCTTCCGGTTCGAGGCCGCGGAGCTGCCCGACGTCGTCTATCTGGGCGGCCTGGTCGGGTCGGCCTATCTCGACAAGCAGGACGAGGTCTCCGCGTACCGCGAGGCCATGGACCGGCTCGCCGCGCAGGCAGCGCAGGAGAAGAAGACCAAGGCACTGCTCGGTGCCCTACGCAAGGAGCTCTGACGTGGACCACATACGCAACGGCATGAGTGCCGCCGAACTCGGGCCCCACGGCTGGTGCAAGCCGTGGAGCGACGACGCGGGCGGGGCGTGCGTCGAGGCGATGCGGCTGCCCGACGGCCGGGTGGCGCTGCGGCAGTCCACGGACCCCGGCGGTCCCGCGCTGATCTACCAGCGCCGGGAGATCGAGAGCTTCATCCGGGGCGCCAAGGCCGGGGCCGCCGACTTCCTGCTCCAGCAGTGATCCGCGTTCCCGCGGTGGCCCGGGCCGCGTGCGCCCGCGCCATGACCCAGCACCGGGAATTACCCCGCACGACGCCGCACCACGACGAGGAATCCGGAGGACAGCGTGCCTGAGAACGGCTGGCCGGCAGACCGTATCGACACGAAGAACCCGCATCCGGCACGGGTGTACGACTACATCCTGGGTGGCAAGGACTACTACCCGCCCGACCGGGAGGCGGGCGACGCCATGGTGGAGGTGTGGCCCGCGATCGTGCCGCACATGCTGGAGAACCGGAAGTTCATGCACCGCGCCACGCGCTATCTGGCGCAGGAGGCGGGCATCCGGCAGTTCGTGGACATCGGCACCGGCATCCCGACCCGGCCGAACGTGCACGAGGTCGCCCAGTCCACGGCCCCCGACGCGCGGGTGGTGTACGTCGACAACGACCCCATCGTGCTCACGCTGTCGGAGGGCCTGTCCTCCAGCACTCCGCAGGGGCGGACCGAGTACATCGAGGCGGACATGCGGGACCCCGCCGCCATCCTGGAGTCGCCGCAGTTCCGCGAGACCATCGACCTCGGGCGGCCGGTGGGGCTGACGATCATCGCGATCGTCCACCTGATCATGGACGAGGACGACCCGGTCGGCATCGTCCGCCGGCTGCTCGACCCGCTGCCCTCCGGCAGCCACCTGGCGATGTCCATCGGCACCGCCGACTTCGCCCCGGAGGAGGTCGGCCGGGTGAACGCCGAGTACACCGCGCGGGGCATGCCGATGCGGCTGCGGACCCGCGCCGAGGCGCAGGAGTACTTCGACGGGCTGGAGCTGGTGGACCCGGGCGTCGTCCAGGTCCATCGCTGGCGCGCGGACGACGCCGTGGACCCGGAGGTCAGGGACGAGCAGATCGCGATGTACGGAGCGGTCGCCCGCAAGCCCTGAGCCCCTCCGGCGTCCGGGCCGGCCGCCCGCGGACGGCGGTCGGCCGGGACGCCGTCAGCCCTCCGCGTGGCCGGCCCACCAGCCCAGGACATGGCCGATGTGGGTGACCATGAGCCGCTCGCACTCCTCGGCGGATCCCGCCTCCAGGAGGTCGAGCATGTCGAGGTGCTCGCGGGCCGACGCCTGGAGTTCCTCGGTCGCCACCAGGCTGGCCAGACCCGTCAGGCGCGTCTGCGCGCGCAGGTCGGCGACGATGTCGTGGAGCCTCATGTTGCCGGCCAGCTTCAGCAGCGTGAGGTGGAAGGTGGTGTCGGCCTGGAGGTAGTGGGCCAGGTCCGCGTCGCGGGCGCCCCGCACGATCTCCTCGGCCAGCGCCCGCAGATGGGCCAGGTCGGCCCGGGTGAGCCGGCCCGCGAGCCGCCTGACCGCCGGTGCTTCGAGCAGCTGGCGTACGTCGACGATCGCGCGGAGCTCGTCCTCGCTCACCGCGGTGACGCGGAAGCCCTTGTTCCGGAGGATCTCGACCATGCCGCGCTTGGCGAGGTTGAGCATCGCCTCGCGGACCGGCGTGGCCGAGACACCGAAGCGCGCGGCGAGCGTCGGGGCGGAGAACACCTCACCGGCAGGCATCTGGCCGGAGACGATGGCAGCGGCGATCGCCTCCTCGACCCGCTCCCGCAGGCTGCTCGCGGGCACGAGCAGCCCCAGGGAAGTGCTGTCCTCAGTCGCCATGATTTTCCCCATCACCCATCAACAGCCAATCTCTCTCCGTGCAATGGCGCATTTTACGGATCGACCACTCCTCCCGTCCGGCCGCTGTCGTCCAAGAGCGGCCTCAGCCCGGCAGCCCGGCCGCGGCGTGGGTGGCGACCACCATGTCGAGCGCGGCGGCCGGCACCCCCCGGCCGTCGGGGCGGGGCCAGTGCAGGGTGAGTTCGTCGAACCCGGCCGCTGCCACGTCCTCGGCGAATTGCCGGTAGGTGTCCGCGTCCCGGAACGGGCGGGCCTCGTCGAGCGCCACCTGGGCGATGCGGCGGACCTGCTTGCCGGGCGCGACGGCCGCGATCGCGGTGTCCAGGCCCCGGTTCTGCTCGGCGATCGCCGCCAGCCACTCCTGCGGCGCCGGCGACTGGCGGTACGGCCCGTACGTCACCCAGGCCGAGCCCAGCCGGGCCGCCAGCCGCATGCTCCGCGGTCCGGTCCCGGCGACGGTCAGCGGCACCCGGGGCGTCTGGACGCAGCCCGGGATCATGCGCGCGTCCCGGGCGCCGTAGTAGTTCCCGCGGAAGTCCGTGCGGTCCTGCTCCAGCAGGGTCGCGAGCAGCGTGGCCCACTCCTCGAAGCGGTCGGCGCGCTCCTTGCGGGACAGCGGCGTCTGGCCGAGTACCCGTGCGTCCGCGTCCTCCGCGCCGGCTCCCACCCCCAGGTCCAGCCGTCCCGCGGCCACATGGTCGAGGGTCATGACCTCCTTCGCGAAAGGCACCGGGTGGCGGAAGTTGGGCGTCGCCACCTGCGCGCCGATGCGTACGGTGGAGGTCGCGCCGGCCGCCGCCGCGAGCAGCGGCACGGTGCCGAACCAGGGGCCGTCGGCCAGGTCGCGCCAGGACAGGTGATCGTACGTCCAGACGGTGCGCACGCCGGCCTGCTCGGCGTCACGGACCCGGGCCAGGAACTCCGCCGGGTCGTTGTCGGGCAGGACCAGGCAGGAAAGGCGGGGAACGGTCGTCACTTGGGCACTCCGCCCTGCACCACGGTGCGGCTCCTTGTCTCGTCCCAGAGCAGGGTCTGGTCGTCGGTGAGCGGGCCGTCCAGCAGGAGCAGGTCGGCGGTCGCGCCCACCTCCACCCGGCCCAGGTCGGGCCGGCCGATGAGTTCCGCGTTCACCCTGGTCGCCGAGCGCAGGGCCGCCTGCCAGCCGATCGCCTCGGCCTGGAGCCTCAGCCCGCGCAGCTGGTCGTCCTCCAGGTCGGCCATCAGGTCGGTCCCGAAGCCGACGCGCACCCCGGCCTGAAGGGCGCGCCGCACCGCGACGAGGCCGGAGTCCAGCACCTCGGCGTTCTTGGCGCGCTGCACCGGGCTGAGGTCCACCTCCTGCCAGCGCCGGGCCATCGCGTCGTAGGCCGCGAGAGTCGGGACCAGGAAGGCGCCGGCCGCCGCCATCGCGGCGGCCGTCTCCTCGTCCAGCAGGTTGCCGTGCTCGATGGAGCGCACGCCGTTGTCGATCGAGTGCCGGATGGCCTCGGGCGAGTAGGCGTGCGCGGCGACGTAGGAGCCCCGGCGCCGGGCCTCCTCGGTGACCGCCTGGATCTCCTCCGCCGAGTACTGCGGCACCCGGATCGGGTCGGTGGGCGACACCACGCCGCCGGAGGTCATGATCTTCAGGGCGTGGGCCCCGCGGCGGAACCGGTCGCGGGCCGCGACCCGCAACTCGTCCACTCCGTCGACGACCTGGTTCATCGGTCCGGAGTGGAAGCAGATGTCGGTGTCGGCGGCGCGCGGGTCGCCGTGGCCGCCGGTCTGGCTCATGGCCGGGCCGGTCCACAGGTAGCGGGGGGACTCGATCAGTCCGGCGGCGATCGCCTGGTCGAGTCCCGCGTCGCCGCCCGCGACGTCGCGGACCGTGGTGAATCCCCGGTGCAGCGCCCGGCGCAGTCTCCGCGCGCCCGCCAGGGCCACGTAGCTGAGCGGTGCGTGCTCCAATCGCCACGCGTCGAGGCTGGTCGCGTAGGCGTGGAAGTGCGCGTCGATGAGTCCCGGCACGAGCGAGGCTCCCGCGGCGGCGAGCGTCCGCGTTCCCGTGTAGCCGCGGGCCGCGCCGGGGCCCACGGCCACGATCCGCCCGTCGTGGACCACCACGTCGGCCTCGGCGGGTTCCGCCTCGTGCAGCAGGGCGTCGGTGACGACGAGGTCGACGGAGGTCACCGGGCCGCCCGCAGCTCGGCGGTGGCCTGCTCGTCGACCGCCCAGGGCTGTGCGGTGATCACGACCCCGTAGGCGGAGCGGGCCGCGTCGACGGACACGAAGCCGTCGATCACGTCCTCCAGCACCTTCGCCGGGTCGCGTTCGGACGCGGGTCCGTAACCGCCCCCGCCGCCGGTGATGTTGGCGAGCACGTCCCCCGCCTCCAGCGTGTTGTAGCTGCCGCGGGTGACGACCTCGCGGTCGGTGCCCGGGTTGAGCACGATGCTGGCGGGCGTCGCGGGCTCGCCGCCGTCGACCGGCCAGGGTGCCGACTTGGTGCGGTAGACCAGCGCGATGCCGGTGGACGGGGCGGTGAACCGGTAGACGCGCTGGACGCCGACGCCGCCGCGGTGCCGGCCGGCGCCCGCGGTGTCCGGGACGTAGCCGTAGCGTTCGATGAACATCGGCGACTTCTGTTCCAGCACCTCGACCGGGTTGTTGCGGCAGCCCGGCTCGGACATGTGCATGATGCCGTCCTCGCCGTCGCCGCCGAGGTGCCCGCCGAACCCGACGGCCTCGTTGGTGGCTTCGAGCCAGGGCTGGCCGGTGCGCGGGTTCGTCCCGAGCCCCATCATCGACGAGACGTCGCCGCCGGAGCAGGCGGGAACGAGGTGCGGCATGCCCTGGGCCAGCGCCTTGAGGATCACCTCGCCCGCGAGCAGGCCGGTCCACAGGGTGAACGTGGGCATCGGCGGGACGGCGTGCATGACGCTGCCGGGGTCGGTGACCACCCGCAACGGGGCGAAGTTGCCCGCCACCACCGGGGTGTCCGGCGTGGTCAGTGCCTTGAACACCAGGCTGGACAGCGCGATCGTCTGGCCCAGCGGCAGGTTGATGGGGCCGCGTACGTCGCGTTCGCTGCCGGTCCAGTCGACGACGAACTCGTCCTCGGTGATGGTGACCGTCGCCTTGAGGAGGATCTCGCGGTCGGTGTCGACGCCGTCGGAGTCGACGATGTCGGTGGCGCTCCAGGTGCCGCGCGGCAGCTGGGCCAGGGCCAGCCGGGCCAGCCGCTCGCCGTGGTCGTTGATCGACTCCATCGCGGCGACCAGGACGTCGGTGCCGTGCTGGGCGGCGAGTTCCTGGGTGCGCCGCACTCCTGTCACGCAGGCCGAGACCTGGGCCTGGAGGTCGCCGATGGTCCGCTCGGGCATCCGCGAGTTGAAGCGGATGATGTCGAAGATCTCCTGGTTGTACACGCCCGCGCGGTACAGGCGCGAGCCGGGGAAGAACATGCCCTCCTCGTACATGTCGGTCGAGTCGAGGACGTACCCGGGGTTCTTCTGCTTCAGGTCGAGGATGTGGATGCGGCAGGAGGCGAAGCCGATCAACCGCTCGTCGACGTGGATGGGTGCGAAGACGAGGGTGTCCAGCGTGTGCGCGGACGACCAGTAGGGGTAGTTGAGCAGGAACACGTCGCCGGGCGCCATGTTCTCGGCGCCGATGTGCTCGATGGCCCGGTGGATGCCGTGGTCGTTGCCCCGGGTGAAGATCGCGATGCCGGGGGCGTCGGCGACGACGTCGCCGTTCGCGTCGTGCACGCCGATGCCGTAGTCGTGGATCTCGTAGACGACAGTGTTGTACGCCGTCCGGCACAGGTTGCGGGCCATCTCCTCCGCGGTGGCGAGCATGGCGTGCCGGATGACCTCGAGGGTGATCGCGTCGGTCACTGGTCCTTCTCCTCCGCCTTGACGCTGATGACGAGTTCGCCGTGCTCGGCCACGCGCAGCCGGTCGCCGGCGTGCAGCACCGTGGTGGCGGTGTGCTCGGCGACCACGGCCGGGCCGTCGACGACGTCGCCGGCGAGCAGTGCCTCGCGGCTGACCAGGCGGTACGGCACACCGGTGTCGGAGTGGGCGAAGACCTGGCGCCGGCCGAGCACCGGCGGTTCCCCGGTGGTGCGTTCGGGGTGCAGGGGCCATGCGGGCTTGTCGACCAGGCCGACCGCCCGCAGCCGCAGCGTCACGATCTCGACCGGGTCGTCCATGACGTGGCCGTAGAGGCGTTCGTGGAGTTCGCGGAAGCTTTCCGCGAGGCCCTCGGCGGCGTTCTCGGCCGGGTGCGGCACCGTCGCCGCGTGTTCCTGGCCGGAGTAGCGGAGGTCGACCGAGCGGTGCAGGGCGCGGTGCTCCGGGCCGAAGCCCTCCTCGTCCAGGGCCGCGTGCGCCTCGGCCTCCATCGCGGTGAACGCCTCGTCGAAGTACGCGTCCGGGGTGGAGTCCAGCGGGAGCACGTCGGTGCGCGCGTAGTCGTGCTGCACGTCGGCCATCAGCATGCCCAGCGCGGAGAACGCGCCCTGTCCCGGAGGCACGACGACGGTCGGGATGCCGAGCTCGCGGGCCACGTCCACGGCGACCAGGCCGCCGCCGCCACCGAACGAGAGCAGCGCGAAGTCCTTGGGGTCGCGGCCGAGTTCGACGGTGATCGCGCGGACCGCGCCGACGATCTTGGTGGTCGAGATGCGGACGATGCCGCGGGCCACCGTGGTCAGGCTCATCCCGAGCTGGTCGGCGACCGGCTGCAACGACTTGGCGGCGAGATCGTGGTCGAGCACCAGCGAGCCGCCGAGCGGCAGGTCGCTGCCCATGTAGCCGAGGACCAGGGCCGCGTCGGTGAACGTGGGCTGGGTGCCGCCCCGCCCGTACGCGGCCGGCCCCGGGGAGGCCCCAGCGCTCTGCGGGCCGACCTGGAGCGCACCGGCGGCGTCCAGCCAGGCGATCGAGCCGCCGCCCGCGCCGATGGTGTGGATGTTCAGGGACGTGGTGTTGATGGGCAGGCCCTCGAACTCGGCGCCCTGGTGCAGCACCGGCTCGCCGTCGAGGACCAGCGAGGCGTCCAGGCTGGTGCCGCCCATGTCGATGGTGATCAGGTTGGGGACCCCGATCACCTTGGCCAGCGACGCGGCGCCGACGACGCCTCCGGCCGGGCCCGACAGGATCAGGTTGACCGGCTGCCGGGTGGCCGTCGCGGCCGTCATCGCGCCGCCGCCGGAACGGGACATCAGGAACCGGCCGGTGAAGCCGCCCTCGTCGAGCCGCTTCGTCAGGGCTTCGAGATACGTCCGCATGATGGGCTTGATGTACGCGTCCAGCACGGCGGTCGAGGTCCGCTCGTACTCCCGGTACTCGCCGGACAGTTCGTGCGAGAGCGTCACTTCGACGCCGGGGGCGACCTCGTGCAGCACCTCGCGCATGGCGACTTCGTGCGCCGGGTTGGCGTACGCGTGCAGGAACGCGACCGCGACCGCCTGATAGCCGCCGGCGGCGATCTCGGCGGCGACCGCGCGGGCACTCGCCTCGTCGAACGGTGTGGCGACCGTGCCGTCGAACAGCGAACGCTCGACCACCTCGAAGGTGTCACGCCGCTTCAGCAGCGCTTCGGGCTTGCGGTAGGTGAGCGCGTACATCGGTCGCCGGTCGGTCCGGCCGAGCAGGTAGACGTCACGGAAACCCGCGGTGGCCACCACCGCCACCTTCGCGCCGGTGCGCGTCAGCAGCGAGTTGAGGCCGAGCGTGGAACCGTGGTTGAAGGTCGTCACCTCGCTCAGCACGGCGTCGGCGGCGGCGAAGGCCGCGAGCACCCCCTTGGTGGGCTCGGCGGGCGTGGTCGCCACCTTCTCGAACCGCAACTCCCCGGTCTCCGGGGCGAGTTTCACCACGTCGGTGAAGGTGCCGCCGACGTCGATGGCGATGCGCACTTCGGCCATGTCGAACCTTTCTGCGTTCGGGAGAGGGGTCAGCGCCGACGGCGGTCGGCTGCCGCGAGAGCCACCGCGGCGAGGATGATGACGCCCGTGACCAGGTCTTTCATCTGCGGGTTGATGTTGAGGATGTCGAAGCCGTTGCCGATCAGGGCGATCAGGAAGACACCGACCAGCGAGCGCCAGACCGCGCCGACACCGCCGTAGATGCTGCTGCCGCCGAGGATGATCGCGGCGATGGCCTGGAGTTCCAGACCGGTGCCCGCCTGCGGCTGACCGGAGGCGAGGCGGGAGACGCCGATCGCCGCGGCGATACCGACGGCCAGACCGCTGAGCGCGAACACGATGACCTTGACCCGGTCCACCCGCACGCCGGACAGGTGGGCCGCGTCCGGGTTGCCGCCGACGGCGAACACATGGCGGCCGAAGACCGTGCCGTTGAGCAGCACCCAGGCGATGGCGAAGACGGCCAGCAGGATGAGGACCGAGTAGAAGACCCCGCCGACCTGGCCGCGCCCGAGCTTGGAGAACCCGCTGTTGGTCACGGTGATCAGCGAACCGCCGGTGACGAGCACGGCGATGGCCTTGTAGACGAGACTCGAGGCGAGCGTGGCGAGGAACGAGTGCACGTTCAGCCTCGTCACGGCGAGCCCGTTGAGCGCGCCCATCACCAGGCCCAGGAACGGTGCGGCGAGCAGCGCCAGCCAGGTGCTGCCGGTGGACGTGGCGATCGACGCGGCGACCACGCTGACCACCGCGTACATCGCCGCCGTGGAGAGGTCGAACGCCCCCGAGACGATGACGAACGTTCCGGCCACGGCGATGATCGCCAGCGGGGTGTTCTGGTTGAGGATGTTCATGACGTTCGTGAAGGACAGGAACGACGACGAGATGATCGACAGGGTCACGAACACCGCGACCAGCAGGATCAGCGCCGCGTAGTCCCCGGCGAAGGCGATGGCGCGCGGGCCGAACGGGGTGCCGGTGCGGGCGGCGGCGCCCGTCCCGGCGTCGGGCGCGGTGTGGGTGGCGGTCATTGGACGGACTCCTTTGCCTTTCCTTCTTCGCCGGTTCCGGCCGGGCCGGCGACATCGAACAGCCGCCGCAGGACGTCTTCGACGGCCAGGCTGCGCGGGTTCACCTCGTCGAGCACCTCGCCGCGGCTGACCAGGTGGGCCCGGTGGGCGAGACCGAGCACCTCCTCGTGTTCCGAGGAGATCAGCAGCACTCCGATGCCGCGGGCCGCCAGGTCGGCGATGAGCTCGTAGATGGCGAGCTTCGCGCCGACGTCGACACCGCGGGTCGGCTCGTCGAGGATCACCAGCTTCGGTTCGCCGACGAGCCACTTGGCGATCAGCGCCTTCTGCTGGTTACCGCCGGAGAAGCCCTGCACCGGCAGTTCGGGCCGGGCCGGGCGCAACTCCAGGCGGCGCACCAGCTCGTCCACCTGCTTGCCGACGGCCCGCCGGTCGATCACGCCGAGCCGCGAGAAGCGGCCCAGCGAGGGGAGCGTGATGTTCTCGGTGACGCTGCGCTGGAGCACCAGGCCCTGCCCGTGCCGGTCCTCCGGGACCAGCACCAGGCCCGCGTCCCGGCTCCGCCGGGGCGTCGTGCGGCCGAGCGGGCGCCCGTCCAGGGTGACGCTCCCGGCGGTGACCCGGTCCGCGCCGATCAGCGCGCGGGCGATCTCCGTGCGCCCGGAGCCGACCAGCCCCAGCAGCCCGACGATCTCGCCCGGCCGCACCTCGAACGAGGCCCGCTTCACCCCCGCGTCGCTGGCCAGCGCCTCGACCGTGAGCAGCGGTGCGACGCCCGGGTCGGGCGCGGGCGGCAGCGGCGGGAACGAGACGGCCAGTTCCCGGCCGAGCATCGCCTCCACCAGGGACGCCTTGGTCTGGCCCGCGGCGGGCGCGGTGCGGATCTTCCGTCCGTCGCGCAACACCGTGACGGTGTCGCTGACTTCGAGCACGGCGTCGAGGAAGTG
>WRCZ01000157.1 GCA_009783685.1 Actinomycetes bacterium | reverse complement strand
CCTGATCACCCACGACCTCGGCGTGGTCGCCGACGTCGCGGACAAGATCGCGGTGATGTACGCCGGACGGATCGTCGAGACCTCACCGGTCCACGACATCTACCGGGCGCCCGCCCACCCCTACACCCGGGGCCTGCTCGACTCCATCCCGCGCGTCGACCAGAAGGGGCAGGAGCTGTACGCGATCAAGGGCCTGCCGCCCAACCTGCTGCACATCCCGCCCGGTTGCGCCTTCAACCCGCGCTGCCCGCTCGCCCAGGACGTGTGCCGTACCGACGTGCCCCCGCTGTACCGGGTGAGCGCGACCCGCGCCAGCGCCTGCCACTTCTGGAAGGAGACCCTCGGTGAGTCAGCCGACAACGCATGAGCCGGCGCCGGCCCGGGCCACCACCCGCGAACCGATCCTCGAAGTGCGGGGCCTGGTCAAGCACTTCCCCCTCACCCAGGGCATCCTGTTCAAGAAGCAGATCGGCGCGGTCAAGGCCGTCGACGGCGTCGACTTCGACCTGTTCCCCGGCGAGACGCTGGGCATCGTCGGCGAGTCCGGCTGCGGCAAGTCCACCGTCGCCAAGCTGGTGATGAACCTGGAGCAGCCGACGGCCGGCTCGATCCGCTACAAGGGCCAGGACATCAGCAAGCTCTCCGGGCGCGCGCTGAAGGCGGTGCGCCGCAACATCCAGATGGTGTTCCAGGACCCGTACACCTCGCTCAACCCGCGGATGACGGTCGGCGACATCATCGGGGAGCCGTTCGAGATCCATCCCGAGGTGGCGCCCAAGGGCGACCGGCGCCGGCGGGTGCAGGAACTGCTGGACGTCGTCGGCCTGAACCCCGAGTACATCAACCGCTACCCGCACCAGTTCTCCGGCGGCCAGCGGCAGCGCATCGGCATCGCCCGCGGCCTCGCCCTGCGCCCGGAGATCATCGTCGCGGACGAGCCGGTGTCGGCGCTCGACGTGTCCGTGCAGGCGCAGGTGGTCAACCTGATGGAACGGCTGCAGGACGAGTTCCAGCTGTCGTACATGTTCATCGCGCACGACCTGTCGATCGTGCGGCACATCTCCGACCGGGTCGGGGTGATGTACCTCGGCAAGATCGTCGAGGTCGGTGCGGACGCCGCGATCTACGAGCACCCCACGCACCCCTACACCCAGGCGCTGCTGTCCGCGGTCCCGGTCCCCAACCCGGAGGCCCGCGAGCAGCGCGAGCGGATCATCCTGGCCGGCGACGTGCCCTCCCCGGCGAACCCGCCGTCCGGCTGCCGGTTCCGCACCCGCTGCTGGAAGGCCCAGGAGAAGTGCTCCGTGGAGGAGCCGCCGCTGGCCGTCCCCGCGATCTTCCGCGGCACCGGCGGCCCGGCCGAGCACGAGTCGGCCTGCCACTTCGCCGAGGAGAAGCAGATCGTCGTCGAGGACTGAGGCCGCCGCCGCGCAGCCCCTGGCGGTGGGACCGCCGCCCAGCCCCCGGCGGCGCGGCCGCGGGGGCTCCGCGGCCACTGGGTGCGCGCAGGGTACCCGGGCTATGGTGAATATGCAGGAGCAGCCGCAGACCCCCTGGGGACGGCCATGCGCGAACGCTGGAGGCAGCAGCCGCAGTACCGGGACGGCCCGGAGTACCGGGACCAGCCCGACGGCGCCCTGCCCACCGGCAGCACCCAGGAACTGCTCACCACCCTCGGCGATCTGGTCGACGAGGCACTCCTGCGGATCAAGGTCGAGCGGACCCGGGTCGAGCTGGCCCTCGCCCTGCAGCGGCACATGCTCCCGCCCGAACTGCCCCGCGTGGACCGGATGCAGCTGGCCGCCCGCTACGCCCCCTCGCAGCGCGGCCTGGACGTCGGCGGCGACTGGTACGACGCCTTCGCCATGGCCGACGGGACCGTCGGCCTGGCCATCGGCGACGTCCAGGGCCACGACGTGGAGGCCGCCGCGTTCATGGGGCAGATCCGCGTCGGGCTGCGCGCGCTGGCCGGCGCCACCAGCGACCCCGGCGAGGTCCTCCGCCACGCCAACGACCTGCTGGTCTCCATGGGCGGCGGCCTCTTCGCCACCTGCTGCTTCCTCCGCTTCGACCCGCGGACCGGCTGCCTGGACCTGGCCCGCGCCGGCCACATCCCGATGGTGTGGGCCTGCGCGGACGGCATGTGGGGCATCGCCTACGACCGCGGCGGGCTGCCGCTGGGCGTGCTGGCCGGCGAGCGGTACCCGGTCACCCGCCGGCAGGTGCGCGTCGCCGGATCGCTGGTGCTGCTCACCGACGGCGTGGTGGAGGGCCCGGACTGCACGATCACCAGCGGTCTGGACGAGGTCGCCCACCGGGTGCGCACCGGCTACCTGACCGACGCGGGCGAGCTGGCCGGGCAGGTCATCGGGGTGGCCGAGCGCACCGGGCACGACGACGACGCCGCCGTGCTCGTCGCGCGCTACGACGGCCCGGCCGCGCGGGCCGCCTGACCGCGAGCAATCCGGAATATGGCGCTATGTTCGGATGCATGCCGGACCCTGGCGCCGCCCGCCCCCACCGCCTCGCCGGTGCGCGCGAGCTCGCTCGGGGGCCGGTCCTGCCGATTCTGCTGCTCACCGCGCTGTACTACGGCACCGCGCGGCTCGGCCTCCTGGAGCAACTGGTCCGCGGCCAGGTCACCCCGCTGTGGCCGCCGACCGGCCTGGCGCTGACCGCGCTGCTGCTGTTCGGGATGCGCATCTGGCCCGGCATCGCGCTGGGCGCCTTCACGGTCAACGTCACCCTCGGCCCGTCGATCGCCGTCGTCGTGGCCATCGCCGCGGGCAACACCGCGGCCCCGATCGTCGCGTACCTGCTGCTGCGCCGGGCGGGCTTCCGCACCGAGATGGACCGGCTCAGGGACGCCCTCGCGCTGATCTTCCTGGCCGCGCTCTGCGCCATGCTGATCAGCTCGGTCGTCGGCTCCTCGGCCCTGCTGATCTCCGGTGCCCTGGAGGCGGCCGACTTCTGGCGGACCTGGTCCGTGTGGTGGACCGGCGACGCGATGGGCGTGCTGGTGGTGACGCCCTTCCTGCTGGTCCTGTACGCGGCCCTGACCCACCGCGGGCGGCCCGCCCTCGGCGCCGCCCGCTGGACCGAGGCGGCCGGGCTCGCCGCGGCCACGCTCGGCATCGGCTACCTGGTGACCGGCGCCGGACCGACCTCGCTGCTCTTCCTGGTCTCACCGGTGCTGATCTGGGCGGCGTTCCGTTTCGGGCTGTGGGGTGCCGCGCCCTGCGCGCTGGCCGTCTCCACGCTGGCCATCGTCGCCGCGACCCGCCGCACCGGCCCGTTCGCCCACCACGACGTGCTGCGCAACATGGTCACCCTCCAGGCGTTCAACGGCGTGACGGCGCTGACCGGGCTGCTGCTGTCGGCCGTCATCACCGAACGCACCCGCACCCACGACGAGATCCGGCGGCTCTGCAGCCGCCTTCAGGAACTGGTCGACGCCGGGGAGCGGCGCCGGGAGGACTGACCCTCCCGGCGCCGCTCCCCGGCGCCTCCCGTGCCGTATGCGGTGGCCCGCGCCCTCCGCCGGCCCGCGGCGGCCCGCGCTACTTGGCGACGTGCGGCAGCGTGACGGTGCGGCCCGCCGGGTCGCTCGAACCCAGCGCCTTGATCAGCGCGGTGGCGACGTCCTGCGGGGTGACCGCGGTCTTGCTGCCGTTGGAGCGCTGCAGCAGCACGCCGTCGAACTTCGTGCCGTACAGCGCCTTGAGCGCCTTCAGGTCGATGTGCGGGGCGAGCTGGCCCTGCGCGTCCGGGACCATCGTCAGGAAGGTGGGCACCGTGTTGTTGAACGGGATCATGTGCGCGCCGTCCGCCCGCACGACGACCTGGCCGGACATCGCGGTCTTGCCGAACCCGTTGACGGCCTTGTCCAGCTCGGCCTGGGTGACCTTCGGCGGGACGGTCGACACGGCGAGGGGGACGGGCTGGTCGGCGCCGGTCTCGGCCCGGGTCCGGTAGGCGGCGGCGACCTGGGCGGCCGCGGCGTCGACGTCGAAGGACGTGCCGGGCTTGCCGGGCACGGCGATCGCCTTGTGGTTCGAGAAGCGGACCATGCCGTCGCTGCCGGTGCTGTTCTTGCCGGCGATCCCCTGGAGCGCGGCCTTCAGCTTGTCGTTGTCCACGCGTATCACCGCGTCGGCGGCCTTGCTGCCGCCGAACAGCGAGCCGATCACCGACACCGGGTTGTAGTCGGTGTGCGCGACGGCGCGGACGGTGGCGTCGGTGTCGACGGTCAGGCCCGCCACCGACGGCTTGAGCGACTGCTTCTTGCCGCCGAAGGTCAGGGTCAGCGGCGCGGTGGTGCGGTTGCCCAGCGCCTTCGTCAGCTTCTGGGAGGCCGCGTCCTTGGTCATGTTGCCGATGTCCACGCCGAGCACGGTGGTGCCGCGGGGGACTTCGGCGTGGTTCATCAGCAGGCCCGCGCCGTAGGCCAGGACGAGCACGGCACCGACTCCGGCACCGGCCAGCACCGCCTTGGAACGGCCCTTGGCCTTGCCCTTGCTGCTCTTGCCCTTGCCGGCAGGGGCCGGGGCCGGCACGCGCTCGGGTGCCGGCGCGGGAGCGGGCGCCGGGCCGCGGGTGTCTGCCGGCGGGACCGCCGGCATGCCGCCGACCAGGGTGTCGCCCGACACGTGTCCTCCGGGCGGGCCGCCGGGGCCGCCGGGACCACCCGGGCGGGCGGGACCGCCGGGACCGCCGGGCGCCGGCGGGCGGAAGCCGTTCGGGCCGCCGGGGCCCGCTGCGCCGGGACCACCGGGGCCGCCGGTCGTGTTCGGGCCGCCCGGGCGGGGCAGGCCGCTCGTGAGCCCCGGGCCGCCGGGCCCGGACGGGGTGAACGGCGGCACCTGCATGGACCCGGTCGCGGGACCGGTGGTCGGACCCGCGGGCGGCGCGAACGGCGAGGCGGCGGCCGCGCCGAGCGGCCCCTCCGGGCCCTTGGGGCCGTTCGGCCCGGTGAGCGGGTCGACGAGGGGGTCGACCGGGCGCGGCACGCCGGGCGGGAAGTCCTCGGTGCCGAACGGGGCGGGGATGCCCGCGGCCGGGGTGTCGTGCGGGCCGCGCTGCCCCGGGCCGCCCGCGCCGGGCCCGGCGGGGCTGCCGGTGCCGACCGGAGGCGGCAGGAAGGCGCCGGTCGTCGAGCCGGTGTCGGAGTCGGGGAACGCGTCCGGGGTCGGGAAGGGCCGCGGGCCGGAGCCGGTGTCGGACGCGGGGAATCCGTCGGGGGTGAAGGGGCGCGGGCCCGATCCCGTGTCGGAGTCCGGGAACGCGCCCGGGCCGCCGAAGGGGTGCGAGCCGGTGTCGGAGTCGGGATATCCGTCCGGGGTGGGGAAGGCCGCGGTCGTCGAGCCGGTGTCGGAGTCCGGGAACACGTCCGGCGTGGTGAAGGGCCGCGGACCCGATCCCGTGTCGGAGTCGGGGAAGGGGCCGGCGGGCGACGGGCGGAAGAAGTCCTCCGGCCCGTTGAAGGGGGCGCTGAACGGCTCGGCGCCCGGCCCGGGCGCGGGGGAGGGCGTCGCGGCCGGGGACCGCGGGCCGTCGCCGAACGACGGGCCCGGCTCGGGTGCGGCGGGTGCCGTCGGCGGGACCGGCTTGCGCGGCGCGAACCAGTCGCTCGCCTTCTCCGGCTCGGCCTCGGGCTCGGCCGGGGCCGCCGTGGACCCGGTGGCCTCCGCGTCGGCGCCGGCCGGGCCGCCGGAGGCGGCGTCGGGCGCCTGCGTGCCCTCTTCGACGGGCGTGCGCACGACGACCGGCGGGATCGGCCGGGACCCGGGGATGTTGATCCGGATCCGGGTGGTCAGCGTGGTCTCGGTCCTGGGCTCGTCCGGGGCGGGCTGGTCCGTTCCCGGCGCGCCCGCGCCGTCGGGTGCGGCCGGCTCGGGTGCCGGAGTGCCTGCGGGGCGGGGCCGCTCCTGGGGGTGCAGCGACGGAAACGGGCGGGCGCCGTACGGCGGGGTGCCCGACGGGTACGCGGCACCGCCGCGTCCCTGGGGACCCGAGGACGAACTGTCTGTTTCACGACTCAAAGCAGGCTCTCCCGGTTAGCTTCGCCGCCCTTCACGGTTCCTTCTCGGGCGGCTCGCCGGCGCGCACCACGATACCGACCGGCGTGGAACGGCAACCGTGCTGCGGCGGAACGCTCGGGGTCACCCAACCACGAGCGCCCCCCCACCTGCCAAGTCAGGTCCGGTTCCCACCAGATGGGGGCACTTGGGGCAAGGTGGCGCATACCACCGCGGACAGGGCGCCGCCGAGCAGGTAGATGTACGGACCGACACCGGCGGCGAACAGGAAGTCGCCTTCCGGCCGGCTGGTGGTCAGCAGGATCACGGACACGACCCACACCGCGGCCGGCACGGCGGCGCCCGCCCGCGACCCGGTGGCCTTCGCCCCGCCGTAGAACACCGCGACGCAGCCCGCGAGGGCCAGCAGCAGGCCGCCGGGGAACAAGCCCGCCTGGACCAGGGCGCCGGCGAGTGCGACGAGCGCTCCCAGCACCCCCAGCAGCACGTACAGGGCGATCCGCCCCGGCCGGGCGGTCACGCGTCGCTCCCGAACAGGTCGGTGGCCCGTCCTGCGCCGGCCGGGGCCGGCGGCTCGCCCTGGACCTGGCGGTAGTACTCGACGGCGAAGAACGGCTGGCCGAGGTCGTTGGAGAGGGCGAAGAACGGTCCGTCCACCGCGATCTGGGTGGCGTGCGCGCGCATCGCGGCGGTCTTGCGGTCGGCGTAGTCGCTGCCGTCGACCGCGACGGTGACCGACGCGTCGGCCACCACGCCGGGCACGTCGTCGAGGCCGGCGACGCCCTCGAAGGGGAAGTCCCGGCCGGACGCGGCGAGCCGCGCGAAGCCGTCCTCGACGACCGAGCGCGGGTAGCAGATCTCGTAGACGCGGTCGATCCGGTGGCCGCGCTCCGCGGCGAGCTCGGTGCCGCGCAGGGCGACCCGGTGCGCCTGGATGTGGTCGGGGTGCCCGTAGCCGCCGTTGCTGTCGTAGGTGACGAGCACCTGCGGCCGGACCTCCAGGACGACGTCGGCGAGATGCCCCGCGGCCTCGTCCAGGTCCGCCTGCCAGAAGCAGCCCTGGACCTCGTTCTGCGCGGTGCCCATCATCCCGGAGTCGCGGTACCGGCCGGCGCCGCCGAGGAAGCGGTGGTCGGTGACGCCCAACTCGTCCATCGCCGACGCGAGTTCACCGATCCGGTGGGTGCCGAGGGTGTCGTCCCGGTCGGCCGCCAGATGGGCCAGCTCGGGCGGGATCACCTCGCCCTCCTCGCCCAGCGTGCAGGTGACCAGGGTGACGAGCGCGCCCTCGGCCGCGTACTTGGCCATGGTGGCGCCGTTGTTGATCGTCTCGTCGTCCGGATGGGCGTGGACGAGCAGCAGCCGCCTGGCGGGATGGTCGGTCATGGGGGAAGCCTACGTCCCGCCCGCGCGTGCCCTCAGAACTTGATGTTGGAGATGGTCTGCGCGACGTTGTTGGTGAGGTCGGTGATCTGTGGCGCCCATGACGAACTCGCCAGATAGAACCCGAGCAGCGTGCACGCGACTGCGTGCCCGGCCTTGAGCCCGGAACGGCGGATCAGCAGAACGACGACGATCAGCAGCAGCAGCACCGCCGAGATCGAGAGTGCCACAGCGGCTCACCTCCCAGTACGCAGGGTCATGTCAGTTGCCACATGCTTATTACCCACCCACGGCTACGGATCATAACTTTCCGTTCGACCGCATAGGTCGGGGCACGGAAGCACACGGGGGCGCATGACGTGATCCGGCCATCCGCCGCCCGGCACCGGGATCGCATGCCGGCGCGCGGACGCACGCGGCCGTGCCGGTCAGCGCCGAGCGGGGGAGCGGCCGGGCGGCGCGCGGAAATCGGGCGGCGATTGTCAGAGCCACCCTCTAGGGTCACGGATATGACCTACCTCTCATTCCCGCGGCAGCACGCACGGACGCAGCGGTTCACCCTCGGGGTGCCGCGGGGCTTCGTGGTGGCACCGGGGGAACCCGGCGGCGAGGGCGACGCCGGGGGACGGGTGGTGTTCGTCAGGGCGCGTGCGGGGAGCGGGAGTTCGGCGGACGGCGGGGGCGGCGAGCACCTCCTGTGGGTGCTGGACCTGACGGCCGGCGGGGACGCGGCCGAGCGCGTCGCGGCCGATCCGGTGGCGTTGCTGGGCGGCGCGGACGAGGAGCTGCCGGCCGCCGAGCGGGCCCGCCGCGAGCGCAGCAGGGAGGGCTCCGCGGGCATCGTGGCCTTCGCGACGGACGAGGCGGTCGCGACGGCCGCCTTCGCGCTGTCCGGCCGGCTGTTCGTCGCCGGGCTGGCGCCCGGGGCGGACGCGGCACGGGAGTTGGCGGTCCCCGGCCCGGTGGTCGACCCGCGCCCGTCGCCGGACGGCCGCCTCGTCGCGTACACCGCGCAGGGCGCGCTGCGGGTCGTGGAGGCCACGGGAGCGGGCGACCGGGCGGTCGCCGAGCCGGACGGGGACGGGGTCACCTGGGGCCTGGCGGAGTTCATCGCGGCCGAGGAGATGGGCCGCAGCCGCGGCTACTGGTGGTCGCCCGACAGCACCGCGCTGCTGGCCGCGCGGGTCGACGAGACGCCGGTGCAGCGGTGGTGGATCTCCGAGCCCGCGCACCCCAACCGGGCGCCCGTCGAGGTGGCGTACCCGGCGGCCGGCACGGCCAACGCGGATGTCTCGCTGAGCCTGTTCACCCTCGCGGACGGCGCGCGCCGGGACGTGGAGTGGGACCGCGCCCGCTACCCCTACCTCGCCGCCGTGCACTGGTCGGCGAGCGGGTCGCCGCTGCTGCTGGTGCAGACCCGCGACCAGCGCGAGCAGCGGTACCTGGAGGTCGACCCGGCGACGGGCGCGACCAGCACCCTCGCCGTCGAGGAAGATCGAATTTGGCTTGATCTTTTCCCCGGTTCGCCGGTCAGGACGCCCGCAGGCGAGCTGGTCCGGATCACCGACGAGAACGGCGCCCGCGTGCTGAAGGTGGGCGAACAGGCCCTGACCGGGCCGGAGTTGCACGTACGCGCGGTGCTGGACGCGGGCGGCCCCGGCGTGCTGGTGTCCGCCTCGGCGGGCGCGGCCGCCGGCGACCCCGAGATCGGCGAGGTGCACGTCTACCGGGTCGACGCCGCCGGCGCCGAGCGCGTCTCCCAGGAGCCCGGCGTGCACGGCGCGGTCCGCTCCGGGGAGCTGACCGTCCTCACCTCCGCGGTCCTGGACCGGCCCGGCTCGGTGACGCGGGTGCTGCGCGACGGCAAGCCCGTCGCCGAGGTGGCCTCGCTCGCCGAGAAGCCGACGCTGACCGCCCACCCCCGGCTGCTGGAGGCCGGCGAGCGGCGCATCCCCACCGCGGTGTTCCTGCCGTCCGGCTACCGGGAGTCCGACGGGCCGCTGCCGGTGCTGCTCGACCCGTACGGCGGCCCGCACGGCCAGCGGGTGTACGCGGCGCACAACCCGCACCTGGTGTCCCAGTGGTTCGCCGATCAGGGCTTCGCGGTGATCGTGGCGGACGGCCGCGGCACCCCGGGCCGCTCCCCGGAGTGGGAGAAGTCGATCGCCGGGGACTTCGCCGGGGTGTCCGTGGAGGACCAGGCCGCGGCCCTCGAGGCGCTCTCCGGCCTCTTCCCGCTGGACCTGGAGCGGGTCGCGATCCGCGGCTGGTCGTACGGCGGCTACCTCGCCGCGCTGGCAGTGCTGCGCCGCCCCGAGGTCTTCCACGCCGCCGTGGTGGGCGCCCCGGTGACCGACCTGCGGCTGTACGACACCCACTACACCGAGCGCTACCTGGGCCACCCCGACGAGCAGCCCGAGGTCTACGACGCGAACGCCGTGGTCACCTCCGAGGGACTACAGGACGCCGCGGAGCCGGCCCGGCCGATGATGGTCATCCACGGCCTGGCCGACGACAACGTCCTCGTCGCCCACTCGCTGCGCCTGTCGACGGCGCTGCTGGCCGCCGGCCGCCCGCACGAGGTCCTGCCGCTGTCCGGCGTCACGCACATGACCCCCCAGGAGCAGGTCGCGGAGAACCTGCTGCTGCTCCAGGTGGACTTCCTCAAGCGCTCGCTCGCCCTGGGCTGAGCGGTCGCTCGCGCTGAGCGCCCCCGCCGGTGCGGCCCGAGCCGACGGGACGGGGCCGGCCTGTCCGAGCCGGCGGGACGGGGGCGGCCTGTCCGAGCCGGCGGGACGGGGGAGGCCTGTCCGAACCCGCGGGACGGGGGCGACCGGCGCCGACCGGGCGGGGCCCCGGTCCACGGCGGGAGTTCTCGCCGGAGGCGGCCTGGGCGCCGGTGGCCGGCAAACGGCCGGACCGGGAGTGCTCGCGGCGAGCGGAGCCGGGGGGCGCGGGCCGGGCCGGGGCTGCGGGGACTGAGCCGGGCGCGGGGGCCTTGGACCACGGCTGGGGTTATGCCGAAGGGTGGCCGGGTCGGGGTTGGGGTCGGGAGAGGCGCGGGCCGGACCGGGACCGCGGGCGTTGAGCCGGGCGCGGGGGCTTCGGGCTCCGGCGGGGGTCCGCGCGGAGGCGGCGCAGGACCGGTGAACGGGACCGGGCGGCGCCGACCGGCCGGGGGCGGGCCGGACCAGCTCGGACCGGACTAGCCCGGACCGGACGGGCTCGGAAGCCCGGTCCGGAAGGGCGGCTAGTGGGAGTCCGAGGGCCAGTCGCGGGGCGGCGGTGGGGGAGCGGCCGGGGGAGCCGGCGGAGGTCCGGCGGGCGGTGGCGGGGTGCCGGGCGGCAGATTGGGCGGCAATTCCGGCGCGGGGCCGAACCCCCCGACGCCAGGCGGCTGTTGAGGCGCCTGATAACCCTGGGGCGCCGGAGGCTGCTGGTACGGGGAGCCCCAGGCCGGCGGCTGCCCCCCGGCCTGCCAGGCGGGCGGCGCCTGCTGCGGCCACCCCGGGCGGACCGGCCCGGCCGGCGTCCTCGCGGTCTGCGCGAACAGGGCGACCAGCAGCAGTCCGGCGACGACCTGGAACACCGCGAACCCCTGCTCGGCCACCATGTAGCCGGGCATGTTCTTGGTCTTGAACAGCAGGTGCAGGTGGTG
>WRCZ01000156.1 GCA_009783685.1 Actinomycetes bacterium | reverse complement strand
CCCGCCGGTTGGTCCGGTGCGGCGGGGTTGGCCCCTTCGGGGCGGGGGGCGCGGGGAACTGCGCGGGCAACCACGGGCCGGCGGACGGTCCGGGACGGCGGATGAGGCCCCTTCGGGGCGGGGGTGCGCTGGTCGGGCCGAGCGTTGGAGGGGCGCGGGGAACTGCGCGGGCAACCACGGGCCGGCGGGTGGTCCGGGACGGCGGATGAGGCCCCTTTGGGGCGGGGGGGTGCGCTGGTCGGGCCGAGCCACGGAGGGGCGCGGGGAACTGCGCGGGTAACCACGGGCCGGCGGACGGTCCGGGACGGCGGGTCGGGCCCCTTCGGGGCGGGAGGGCGCGCAGGAAATGAGCGGGGAACGGCGAGCCAGCCGATGGTCAGGGGCAGCGGGCCGGCTCCCGAGAGGAACGCCCCGGGGCGGCCCGGGCGCACCGGCCGCCGGGGGGCTGAACGTATCGGTTACGTGCGGGAAAGCATCACGACGCCCAGCGTGACCATGGTGGCCGCGATACACGCGTCGAGGACGCGCCAGGCCGCCGGCCTGGAGAAGGGGCGCCGCAGCAGCCGCGCCCCGAAACCCAGCCCGCTGAACCAGACGACGCTGCCGGTCGCCGCACCGACGCCGAAGGGCCACCGGCCACCCCCGTAGCCATTCGCCACGGACCCGAGCAGCAGCAGCGTGTCCAGGTACACGTGCGGGTTCAGCCACGTCATCGCCAGACACGTGAGCACCGCGCCCCGCAGCGACATCCCGACCGCCGCGCCGCCGTCCGCCGTCAGCGCGGTGGCCGGGCGCAGCGCGCGGCGCGCGGCCAGCGCCCCGTACCCGATCAGGAACGCCCCGCCGGCCCAGGCGATGGCCGTCACCGCGGACGGGAAGTGCCGGAGGACGGTCCCCACCCCGCCGATGCCCGCGGCGATGAGCACCGCGTCCGAGACCGCGCAGATCGCCACGATCGCGGGCACGTGCTCGCGCCGGATGCCCTGCCGCAGCACGAACGCGTTCTGGGCGCCGATGGCGACGATGAGCGACAGCCCGGTGCCGAGCCCGGCCAGGGCCGCGATGAGTACCTCACGCATGCCTTGAGGCTAGGAGCCGAGCGATAATCAGACCAGCTAATGATTCTTAGGTGGCTTCAGCACTGCTTAAGATTCCGTCAAGGCGGCACCGCCGCGCACGCCGAAGCCGGAGCCGACGCCGCACGCCGACACACACCCGCACGTCGACACCGCACGTCACGGATGAGAGGCCCGCCATGATCGACCTCCCGCTGGACCAGGTGCGGACGCTGCTCGCCGCCGTCGACGAGGGAACCTTCGAGGCCGCCGCCGAGACCCTGCACCTGACGCCGTCCGCGGTCAGCCAGCGGATCAAGGGGCTGGAGCAGCGCACCGGGCGCGTGTTGCTGCTCCGGACCAAGCCGGTCAGGCCGACGCCTTCGGGCGAGATCGTGGTGCGGTTCGGCCGCCAGCTGGCCCGGCTGGAACGGGACGCCGGCGCCGAACTCGGGCTGAGCGCGGCCGCCGGCCCCACCGCCCTGCCCGTCGCGGTCAACGCCGACTCGCTGGCCACCTGGTTCCTGCCCGCCCTCACCGAGGTCGCCGGCCGGCACGACGTCACGTTCGACCTGCACCGCGAGGACCAGGACCACACCACCGTGCTGCTGCGGCAGGGACGCGTCATGGCGGCGGTGACCTCGTCGCCGGAGGCCGTGCAGGGCTGCACGGTGCGCCCGCTGGGCACCATGCGGTACCGGGCGATGGCGAGCCCGGCGTTCACCGCGCGCCACCTGGCGGGCGACGGTCCGCCGGCCCGGCTGCTGGCCGCCGCGCCGGTCGTGGTCTTCGACCGCAAGGACGACCTCCAGGACCGTTTCCTGCGCGCGCTCGCCGCGCCCGGCGCCACGCCCGGCACCACCGGGCGCGGCGGCGCCGGCCGGATGCGGCACCACGTGCCGTCCTCCGAGGCGTTCGTCGCGGCCGTCGCCGCGGGCCTGGGCTGGGGGATGATCCCGGACGCGCAGTCCGGGCCGCACCGCGCGGCGGGCACGCTGCTCGACCTGCCGGAGGGCCCGCCCGTGGACGTGCCGCTGTACTGGCAGCAGTGGAAGCTCGACTCGCCCGCGCTGGCCGCGGTCGCCGACGCCGTGGCGGGCGCCGCCCGGGGCGCGCTGATCCCGCCGGCCTGATCCTGGCGGCCTGATCTGGCCTGATCCCACGGGACCGTCGCGCCGCGCCCCGCCACGACCGAGCGCGGCGGGACGCTCCCCGGGGCGGCACGTGCCGGGCGTCAGTCCAGCGACTTGGCCCAGGCGTCGATCGTGGTCACCTCGGCCTGGCGCGGGAAGACCTTCTCGGTCAGGACCCGGTGCGTCTCGGCGTCCGTGTCGGCGCAGCCGTCCGCCAGGACCGTGAGCCGGTAGTCGAGGTCGGCCGCCTGGCGCACGGTCGACAGCACCACGCCGCTGGTGGCGATGCCGGCCAGCACCAGGTGCTCGATGCCGCCGGCACCGAGCAGCATCTGCAGGTCGCTGCCGGCGAACGCGCTCACCCGCTTCTTGACGACGACGGTCTCGCCGTCCAGCGGCGCCACGCCGGCGTGGATCGCGGCCCCGGCGTCGTCGGGGGTGAACGCGCCGGGCGGCAGGGCGCCGAAGCCCTTGTTGACCGGGTTCACCTCGGGGTGGCCGGCGCGGAAACCGACCACCACGTGGATCACCGGGACGCCCGCGCCGCGGGCCGCGGCGACCGCCTGCGCGACGCGCGGCACGAAGTCGGGCTCGGCGATGCGGCCGACGATGTTCTCCTGGACGTCCATGACGAGCAGTGCGGACTTGGACATGCTGGTGTACCTCTCGGGGGTGGGCGCCGCGGCGGGACCACCGCGGCGGGTCTGGGTGGCGGACGGCGGTCAGCGTGCGGCTGCACCGTCCGCGGGATCGGCGCCGCCGCCGTCCGGCTTCGGGGCGCCGACGCGGCGCAGGGAGCGGTCCGCGACCGTCAACGCCAGGTAGAGCACGGCGATCACGAGCAGGAACCAGGCCAGGTGGTGCAGCCCGGCGGTGTCGGCGCGCTGCTTGAAGAAGGCGCCGCTCGCGGCGGACGCGACGATCGCGCCGAGGTAGCCGAAGGTGCGCAGCAGCCCCGCGGACGAGCCCATGCGCTCCGGGTCGGCCTGGTGGAACACGGCGTTCTGCAACGCCAGGTTGTTCAGGCCCTGCGGCACGCCGAAGACGACGGCGACGCCGGCGAGCAGCCACACGCTGCTCCCCGCGCCGAGGAGCAGCAGAAGCGCGCAGGCGACGATCTGGCCGGCCGCGCCGACCAGGAACTTGCCGCGCACCCCGCTGCGCCGGCCGGTCGTGGTGGACACCAGGATCGCCGTGGCGAACAAGGGGAGTTGGGCGAGCCCGGCCTGGGAGGCGGACAGGCCCCGGCCCTCCTCCATCCACTGGGTGTAGCCGTACAGGAAGGCGTACGACACCACGTACGCGAGCAGGGCGCGGGTGTACGTGGCGAGCAGCGGCAGGTTGCCGCCCAGCACCCGCAGGTCGATGAACGGCTCCGCCACCCGCAGTTCGCGCCACACGAACGCGGCACCGACGGCGACCGCGGGCACCAGCAGCAGGGCGTGGCGCGCGTCCGGACTCATGAGGAACAGCAGCAGGCTGACCAGCGGCACCGCGAACAGGGCCATGCCGGGCAGGTCGAGTCCGGCCGCGGCCCGGCGACCGCCGGTGGCCCCGGGCCGCTCGGCGGTCGTGACGGGCGCGGTCCTGGGCAGCCGCGTCGCGCCGAGCAGCAGGCCGGCCGCCGCGAGGGGGATGTTGACCGCGAGCGTGGCGCGCCAGCCACCGAGGCCGATCAGCAGTCCGCCGAGGCTCGGGCCGATGACGGCGATGGTCTGCGTGGCGACCGCGAGCGCGGCCAGCACTCCGGCCGGGCTGTCGTGGCCGGTGCGCCGGGCCTCGCTGCGGATCAGGTACATCGCCGCCGGGTAGCCGGCGCAGGTGCCGAAGCCGAGCAGCACGCGGGCGGCGACGAGGACGCCCAGGTTCGGCGCCAGCATGCCCACCACGCCCGCGAGTCCGGTCAGGGCGGTCCCCGCCAGGAAGAGGCGGCGGGGCCCGAAGAGGTCGATCAGCCGCCCGACGACGGGCTGGCCTATCGCGGTCGCCAGGTACAGCGCGGAGATCAGCCACGCGGTCCGGGACGGCGGCGCGCCGAACGCGGCGCCGATCGGCACCAGCGACACGGCGATGATCGAGGAGTTGACCGGATTGAGGATCGACCCCAGCATCATGGGGGCCAGCAGCCGCCGGTCGAACGTCTCGCCCGGGCGGCCGCCGCGGCCCGGCCGGGCCAGGCGGGCGAGGCGCGTCAGGTGCGTCTGGCGGGCGCTCATGACTCCGCGAGCCGGTCGAGCAGGGACATCGCCTCGATGACGGTCCGGCGTTCCGCCTCGGTGAAGCGCTCCTCCAGCACCCGCGTCAGCCACTCCTCGCCCGCGCGGCGCGAGTCCGCGAGGAACGCCAGGCCGCCCTCGGCGACGGAGACCACCTGGCGGCGCCCGTCGTCGGGATCCGGGCGCCGCGCCACCAGCCCGCGCTCCTCCAGCACCGCGACGGCGGACGCCACGGACTGGTGGCGCACCCCTTCCACGGCGGCCAGTTCGCTGACCGAGGCGTCGCCCTCCTTGTCGAGCCGGCTCAGCACGGACAGCTGCGACGGCGTGAGCGCGCTGGTGTCGTACGTCTTGCGCAGCCGCCGGCGCACCCGGCTGAGCACCACCCGGACGTCCCGTGCGGCCCGCACCGCAGACTCCGACACCGCTTCCGTCGATTCGCTCATACCGTCACCGTACGTTATCCAGCCTGGACTGCGCAACTGGGACTGCGTACCTGTACCTGTACATCTCGCCGGGGTTCTCCGGGCGCGGGCGGCCGTGCGGGCAGGGGAGCGGACACGCGAGCGCCCCGCGTGCCGGGTGGCGTCGCGGGGCGCTGCGGGTGGTCGGGGGACGTGAGGGATGCGGGACAGGGGACCGCGGGGCCTGCGTCAGGCGGGGGTCCTGCCGGGCTCGTCCTCCTCGGAGGTCCCGTCCTCGTGGACGTCGTCGGGACCGGTGAAGTCCGGACTGGAGAATCCGGGGCTGGAGAAGCCCGCCTCGTCGGGCACCAGCTCGTCCGCGTCCTCGGCCTCGTAGTCCGGGCCCTCGAAGGGCGGGACGGTGAAGTCCGGCACGGTGAAGTCGTCGGGTCCGGTGAAGTCCGGGCTGGAGAAGTCGGGACTGGAGAACCCGGGACTGGAGAAGTCCGGGCCGTCGTCCTGCGCGTCGCCGTCCGGCCGCCGCGGTTCCTCGCCCATGCCTGGCCCCTCCGCCCCTGAGGAATGAACGCGGCAGTGCCGCGGTTGTTGTGCCTGCACGAACAGTACGGCGTGGAACGTTCGTACGGGGCGTGCACCGGCAGATACCGGCCGCTACGACGAGACTACGACGAGAAAGGCAACCCGATGAAGGTACGCAACTCACTCCGCTCCCTGAAGAACCGTCCGGGAGCCCAGATCGTGCGGCGCCGCGGGAAGGTCTACGTGATCAACCGCAAGGACCCGCGCTCCAAGGCCCGCCAGGGCTGACCAGTCGTGCCGCGCGGACCCCGCCCACGGGCGGGGTCCGCGGCGTGCTGACCGGACGCCGGGCCCGTGCGGGTCCGGCGCGCCTACTTCGCCGCGACGGCGCGGGCGTCGCCGTCCTCGGGATCGGACTGCGTCCCGTTGATCTGCTCCAGCTGCGCCCGGGAACCGGCAGGGCCGGAGGCCGCCGCGCTGACGGGGGAGCGCAGGCCGGCCAGGTGGAGGTCGAGGTACCGCTGCCACGCGTCGGGGACCACCTCGCCGCTGGTCTCGACCACCCCGCGCAGCCCCCAGAACAGCGCCATCACGTCGCCGAGTTCGACCCCGGGCGCGACCCGGCCCGCCTCCTGGGCGCGGACCAGCAGATCGGTGATGAGATCCCGCAACTGCTGCACGCACGCGGCCTTGGAGTGGCCGACGAGCTTGTCGGCGTAGCCGCGGTGCGCGCTCAGCGAGCGGCCGACGACGCGCATGAACGCGTCCAGCCCGGCGCCGTCGGGCAGTTCGAGGGCGTTGCGCGCCTCGACGACCAGCTCGCGCAGCATCTCGCCGGCGATCTCGTCCACCAGCGCCTGCTTGTTGGGGAACCGGCGGTAGACCGTGCCGACGCCGACCCCGGCCCGGGAGGCGATCAGCTCCATGCTGGCGTCGGTGCCGAACTCGGCCAGCACCTCCCGGGCGGCCGCCATCACCAGCTGGTGGTTGCGCACCGCGTCCCGGCGCAGCGGCCGGGCCTGCGAGTCGGCGGCTGCCATGGTCACTCCGCTCGTCCGTGCTTGCTCCCGTGCGAGGGCGCGGGTCCCCGGCCCGCACCCTCGCACGCCGTCATTGGGCGCTGTCGCCCCCGACCGTACCGCGCGCGGCCGCGACCGGAGCCGGTGCGGCGGCCTCGACCTGCGGCGCCGCCGCGAGCTCCGGCTCGCCGGAGACCGCGATCCGGCTGGTGTGCCGGGTCACCGGGATGAGCACGGCGGCGAGCGCGGCGACCAGCAGTGCCCCGCCGAGCATCGCGAAGCCGTGGGTGTAGCCCGCCTCGCGCGGCAGGCCGTCGGCCGCCGGGCTCGCGGTGACCACGCTGGCCATCAGCGCGGCGCCGATGGAGCCGCCGATCGTCCGGATGTTGGCGTTCATGCCGCTGGCCACGCCGGTCTGCTCGGCCGGCACCGCGCTCACGATGAGGCTGGACATCGCGGCGAACGCGAGGCCGAACCCGGCACCCATGATCGCGGTGGCCAGGTACAGCTCCCAGGTCTGGGTGTGCGCGAAGGCGAGCAGTGCCATCGAGACCGTGCCGACGAGCGCGCCCACCAGCACCACGACCTTGCCGCCGAAGCGCGCCGCGAAGCGGCTGGAGACCATGCCCACCAGGAACATGGCGATGCTCATCGGCAGCAGGATCAGCCCGGACTGGGTGATGCTCGCCCCGAAGCCGTAGCCGGTGGACTTCGGCGACTGCACGAACTCCGGGAGGAACGCGAAGACCGCGTACATCCCGACGCCGAACAGCAGCGCCACCAGGTTGTTGGTCCACACCGCGGGGCGGCGCATCATCGTCATGTCGATCAGCGGCATCGCCGACCTGCGCTCGACCTCCACCCAGCCGACGGCCAGCACGGCCGCGGCGGTGAACAGCCCGATGACCTTGCCCGAGCCCCAGCCCCACACCGGGGCCTGGCTCAGGGCGACCAGCAGCGCCACCAGCCACGCGGACAGCAGCACCGCGGGAGCCCAGCTGATCCGGCCGGGAGTGCGCACCGGCGAGCGGGGGATGAACACGGCCGCGGCGACGGCGGCCGCGATGGTGACGATCATCGGCAGCCAGAACAGCCAGTGGTAGTCCAGGGCGTTCACGATCGGGCCGGCCAGGACGATGCCCAGCCCCGCGCCGACCGCGCTCAGCGAGGCGATGGCGCCGATGGCGCCGTTGAGCTTCTCCCGCGGGAACTCGTCGCGCACGATGCCGAAGGCCAGCGGCAGCACGCCGCCGCCGATGCCCTGGATCACCCGCGCGATGATCATGACCTGCACGTTCGTGGCGAGCGCGGCCAGCAGCGACCCCGCCGCCAGCGCGCCGAGGGTCGCGACGAAGACGCGTTCCTTGCCGACCATGTCGCCGATCCGGCCCATGATCGGGGTGAATATCGACGCGGACAGCAGATAGGCGGTCAGCACCCACGTGACGGTGTTCTGAGTGGTGTGCAGATCGGCCTGGATGGTCGGAAGCACCGGGGTGACCAGGGACTGCAACAGCGCGTACGCGGTGACGCTGGCCGCCAGGACCACGAAGGTGACCTGGTGGTGCGTGCGCCGTGTCTCGGACGCCATGGAACTCCTTCCCAGCAAAGCCAGAAGCGGAACTGTGATTCCGGTAGGAGATCCAGGCTAGCCCATCTGGAATGCCAATTCCGTTTCCTTCCGGTTGCGGAGGGTGCGGGAAAGAGCACACCGGGAGCGGGAACAAATCGGGGGGCGCGTGTCCGCGGACCGGCGTCCGCTGTTCAAGCCGGGGTCGCGCGCCGCCGCGGAGCCGGCGCCGGGCCCGCGGCGGCGGCCGCGCGGGGGTCCGCCTCGACCGGTTGTCGAGTGCGCGTCGAGGGGATCTGCGGCGGCTACCCGTCGCCGCCCGTGGTCCCGTCCGCGTCCCGGCGCGCGTCCCCGCCCGTGGTCCCGCCCGCCTCCCCGTCGCGGAGGTCCTCGCGTGCGCGCGCGGCCGACTCGCGGCGCCTGGTGCGCAGGAAGTCCTGCTCGGCGGCGTTTCCGGTGCGGGCCAGCGCCGCCTCGTAGGCGTCGGCGGCTTCGGCGTTCCGGCCCAGGCGGCGCAGCAGGTCCGCCCGCACCGCGTGCAGCAGGTAGTAGCCCGCCAGTTCCCCGGCCAGCGCGTCCACCCGTTCCAGGCCCGCCGCCGGTCCCTCGACCTCCGCGACCGCCACCGCGCGGTGCAGCGCCACGACCGGGCTCGGGTCGAGCGCGGCCAGCTGGTCGTACAGTGCGACGACCTGCCGCCAGTCGGTCGCCGCGGCCGACGGGGCGTCGCTGTGCACCGCGTTGATCGCGGCCTGGATCTGGTACGGGCCCGGCCGGCCGCGGCGCAGGCAGCGCCGCACCAGCTCCTGGCCCTCGGCTACCTCGGCCGCGTCCCAGCGGCCGCGGTCCTGGTCCGCGAGCAGCACCAGGCTGCCGTCCGCCGCGACCCGGGCGGGCCGCCGCGCGTCCGCGAGCAGCATCAGCGCCAGCAGGCCCAGCGCCTCCGGCTCGTCCGGCATCAGCGCCACGAGCAGCCGTCCCAGCCGGATCGCCTCCGCGCAGAGCGGCTCGCGGACCAGCCGGTCGCCCGAAGTGGCCGCGTACCCCTCGTTGAAGACCAGGTACACCACTGCCAGGACCGCCCGCAGTCGGTCCGGCAGGTCCGCCTCGCGCGGCACGCGGTAGGGGATGCCCGCCTTGCGGATCTTGCCCTTGGCCCGCACCAGGCGCTGGGCCATGGTCGGCTCCGGGACCAGGAACGCGCGGGCGATCTCGGCGGTGGTCAGCCCGCCGAGCAGCCGCAGTGTCAGGGCCACCCGGGCGCTGGGGGACAGCGCCGGGTGGCAGCAGGTGAAGATCAGTCGCAGCCGGTCGTCCTGCACGGCGCCCGCACCCTCCGCGTCGTCCCGGTCCTCGCCGTCCGCGGCCCGGGCGGCCATCAGCGCGACGGCCCTGGCCTGCCGCTCGTCCCGGCCGGCCTCGCGGCGCAGCCGGTCGATCGCGCGGTTGCGCGCGGTGGTGATGATCCAGCCGGCCGGGCTGGGGGGCGGGCCGGCCGCCGGCCAGCGCTCCACGGCCACCGCGAACGCGTCCTGGACCGCCTCCTCGGCCAGGTCGATGTCCCCGAACACGCCGACCAGCACCGACACCGCGCGCCCGTACTCCGCCCGGAAGACCTCCTCGACCTCCCGGCCGGGCACGTGCGGTTCGCTGCCGCTCAGCGGCCGGACTCCTCGTCCACGAAGGGCCGGACCTCGATCGGCAGCGGGATCGCGGTGGCGGCCTTGCGGCCCCACTCCAGGGCGGCGTCCAGGTCCGGCGCCTTCACGATGCAGATGCCGCCCAGGTACTCCTTGCCCTCGATGTAGGGGCCGTCCGTCATGACCGTCTCGCCGCCGGTCACCCGCACCACGGTCGCGGTGTCCGGCGCGTGCAGGCCGCCGGCGAAGACCCAGGCGCCCGCGGCCTTGAGCTCGTCGTGGAACGCGGCGACGTCCGTCATGATCTCCTTGAGCGCCTCGGGGGAGGGCGGCTCGCCGCCGGTGGGGGTGACCACGCTCAGCAGGTACTGCTTCATGGTGTGCTCCTCGGTTCGGCCACCGGCCGGTCGCCGGTGTCCCACCTTCTACACGAACGGGAGGCCGCCGGATCGACACCCGGCGCCCGGCGATTTCCCCCGAGGTTTACACCCGTTCCCGCGCACGCTAACTTTCAGGTGTGGGAGCGCTCCCATGCTTCACCCGGTCTGCCGCCTCAATCCCTTTCCCCGCATCGGCGGCAGGCCGGGTACCGCCTTTTCCGGGCCGGGGAACCGTAAGCTCGGACGAGGCGAAAGGAGCCTGGCATGAGGATCTCCGACCCCCTGTACTCGCTGTACACCCGCCGCCTGCGACGGCAGGTCCAGGGGGGAGCGCTGCCCCGGCACGTCGGCCTGATCATGGACGGAAACCGGCGCTGGGCACGGCAGATGAAGATGGCCAACCCCAGCCTCGGGCACAAGTACGGTGCCGAGCACGTCGACGACGTGCTCGCCTGGTGCGAGTCGCTCGGCATCCAGCACGTGACCGTCTTCGTCTGCTCCACGGAGAACCTGCAGCGCCGCGGGGACAACGAGGTCACCTTCCTGATGCAGCTGATCGAACAGGTCGTCACCGACAAGCTGGCCCGGCCCGACGCGCAGTGGCAGGTGCACATCGCCGGCACCCTGGACGTGCTGCCGGACTCCACCGCGCACGCCCTCAAGCGTGCGGTCGACGCCACCCGGGACTGCGCCACCGGATGCCACGTCACCCTGGCCATCGGCTACGGCGGCCGGCAGGAGGTGATCGACGCGCTGCGCGAGTTGATGACCGAGCGCGCCGAGGCGGGGGACACCCTCGCCGACCTCGCGGCCTCGGTGGACGTCGACGACATCGCCCGGCACCTGTACACCGCCGGCCGCCCCGACCCGGACCTGGTCATCCGCACCAGCGGCGAGCAGCGCATGTCCAACTTCCTGCTGTGGCAGAGCGCCTACTCCGAACTGTACTTCTGCGACGCCTACTGGCCGGCGTTCCGCGAGATCGACTTCCTGCGCGCGCTGCGCAGTTACTCGGCCCGCGAGCGGCGGTACGGCAGCTGACCGGTCCGGTCCGCCTATCCTGAGCCGGTGTTCTCCCCCCAGGGCCCCTCGCTCCGCGAACTCACTGTGCAGGCGCTGTCGTCCGT